>JBGTCP010000079.1:0-13329 GCA_041748815.1 Chthoniobacterales bacterium | reverse complement strand
ACCAACAAATAACATGCGCCGCCCTTCCCGATGAGACCATGCCCCTCCGGGCTGTGCGGAATAGCCGAGTGAGATCAGCAGTTCCTCCAGTTCATCGTAGCAGCCATGCACATCACCAATGATGTCGAAGGGACCATGATCCGACTTGCGGTTGTTCCAAAGAGGTTGGCGCTCGATGGCAGCGGCATCCACCTCCTCCAGAGATTCCAGAACATACACATGCCGAAAGCCTTCCTGCTTCAGTGCACGCAGGGATTTGCGCAGTTGCTGTCTTTGTTGCCCGACGACGTGGCGGCCAAATGTCCTGTCCGGCCGGGACTCATTGCGCTCCAGACAAATCTTCTCTGAAAGATTGAGAACAATGGCAACGGGCAAGCAGTGATATTCGCGGGCCAAAGCCACAAGAGGTTTGCGCGCTTCGGGTTGGACATTGGTCGCGTCCACCACCGTGAGATGTCCGCGGGCCAGGCGTTTGGCGGCAACGAAATGCAGAGCATCGAATGCATCCCTCGTTGCCTCTTGGTTGTTCTCATCGTCCGATACCCAGCCGCGACAAGTATCTGATGAAAGAATCTCTGTCCCTTTGAAATGTTTGCGAGCAAAGGAGGACTTGCCAGATCCAGAGGGACCGATGAGAACGACAAGTGCGAGTTCTGGAATGGTCAGTTTCATAAAGAACTTAAAGTCAGACTAGCTCTAACAACGACATTCTTGCTTCTCTAGTAATATTTATTGGCAGCTGCAAAGCTGCGTCGGATAATTCATCTTTTGTGAAAGAAGTTTTTGCGCGAATTGCAGAAGAGCTTTTGGTGTAGATTATAAAAATATAATTTAGGATTTCAGGGAAATCATTACGCATCTGATATCCACCTTGAATGGCAATATTCCTAAGAAATGAAATTTCCTCATCAGGGTGAATAGATCCTAAATATTGAAATCCATTGCCAGAAAATTTTCTTTCCTGCCATGAGTCAGCTGGATGTAGGTTGAAAGCCTTTCCTGCTTCAACAATTACTTGTATATAAGCTTCTTCAGCGGAAGCGGAGCCAGTGTTTTTTAACTGAACTGCAGCATGGATTTTGAACAAGCCTTCCGCATCTTGGTCGATGCTTACAGTTACACGCGGCACAAGCTTTGAAGCACATTTAGGATAAAACATTTTCCGGAGTACTTCGGTGCGCATTGGCTGATTGCTGTCATTTGAGCGGATGTAGTATTCCCGCTTTGCTTTAGTCGCCCGGTGTGGGGAGAAGTCACTGTTGGGAATATGACAAACCACGAAGCCCTCTTCAGATCCTGGCTTTAGTACTGCTCGCACCTCCACGCCCAACACAGGTGGTTCAACCATGTTGTTTTGAAGCTCTTTAAGGCGGTCTGCAAGTGCCACTGCATTCCGAGCTAAAGAAAGGCTTGCTGCGATATTTTTTAAGGTTCTTATTCCCCAAATTAAAACACCTCCTCCTGAATTTGAAAAAGCACTTAAATTTTCACTCCAGTATTCCTTGATAGTGTCTTCTCTCCGTTTTAGCTCTTTCAGAGATTTTTCTCTTTCAATAGGTAACGGGGCATCGATAAAATCAGCTTCCTTAAATTCACGCCATTCGTTTTCGTCAGCCTCGCCAAGGAGTTGTAAAAGAACGGAATACGCAATCGATTTTTCAGAAAATAATTTTTGGAAAAAAATACTCGCGGCTGTGTCTTGCATGATTTTTGTTGAATCTTTATACTAAATTACTTGGCCGAACAAAGACGGCCATCTGTGTCGGGGAGCCAACTTGGGAATCGGTGTCACCAACGGAAAAGAATTGCACGGTATAACCCTTTTCATAAGCGACACGCTGCGCCCATGTTTGAAATTCCTCCCGGGTCCACTCAAAGCGGTGATCTTTGTGGCGGAGTTTGCCTGCAGGGAGGGTTTCAAACCTGACGTTGTACTCCGCATTGGGTGTGGTGATGATAACCGTCGTCGGCTTGGCACACTCAAAGACAGTTTTCTCCAATGCAGCCAGACGCGGCGGATCAAGGTGCTCGATGACTTCCACCAACGCAGCAGCATCAAAACCTTGCAATCGCTCGTCGCGGTAAATCAACGAACCGTGCAGAAGCCGGATCCGGTTCTTTTGCATTTCCGGCAATCGGTCCAGTTTGAGGCGATCAGAAGCCTTCTCCAACACGCGGTGCGAGACATCCATTCCCACAATCTCGGTGAACTGCTTTTCCTGAAGCAAAAGGCGCAAGAGATTCCCTTCGCCACAGCCCAGATCCAGCACCCGTCGGGCTCCGCACCCCTTCAGACTCGCCAGCACTGTGCCCATGCGCTGCTCATTTAAACTGATGATTTTTTCAATGACTTCTTCCTCGGCGTTGTGTTCGGCTTCCACCTCGTCGGGATCTTCCGCTGTATCGCTGATGAGTTGTTCAAGAGCCGGGGTGATCAGGCGTTTCTGAAATTTCAGGTAACGGTTGACAATGTGGTCCTTGAGCGGATGCTGCGCCAACCAGCCCTCCCCGCGCTTGAGCAGTTTCTCCACTTCGTCGTCGCCCACCCAATAATGCTTGTCATTATCAAGCACCGGAATGAGCACATACAAATGCCTGAGCAAATCCTGAACACGGAAGTTGCCTCTCAATGTGACGTCGAGGCAGTTACTGGCACCCCAGTCGGGAAACTCAGCATCAAGAAGCTGGCTCCGGGATTCGACTTTATAACCGAGAGGCTCGAAGAGTTCGCGAAGGAAGCCTTCACCCCCACGGCAGCGCAAAGCAGGAAGTCGAGCCACAAACGGGAAGACCGTATCGACCAGCTCCGGCCTGTCTTTGCAGCGTCCGTTCATGGCGGTGCCAAAGAGGTCTGCCAAGGCCACGCTCAAAAACGACGAGGCGACGTAGCTGCGATCATTCACGTATTGATCCAGCGAAAAACCTTCACCGGAAGGCCCGCCCTTGCGCCTGACCAAGCCGACTGGATCGACTTCGAGCAGGATGGCGACCTTGCTGCGTGAGGGAGAAAATTCCGGGTAAAACACATGAGCCTGGCCAAACGACTGGGCGAAAGTCTGGAGCTTGCCCGGGTGCTTGTGCAGCAGGTAGCTGAGGCCATCGGCCTGCGGGTGCTCGGTTTCCAAAGTTAAGATCACTCGGACATCGTACCGCGAGCTCTCCAACAATCGGAAGCATAAAGATACTCACGAATCCAGCGCATGGCGGAACTGGCTGCGTCAAAACAACCTAAGTCATTTTCTACTAGAATGATGCCGCCTCCTTTGCGACAGTGAGAAGGATCATGACATCCAAAGCGTCTTCCGGTGCGAGCCTCGACAGCATTTTTTATAAACCTGCTGAGGAATTTTTTGAGGGCAATCGCGCGCTCGCGATGACCTACGACGATGTCACTCTTGCCACCGCTTACTCGGAAATCCTCCTCCGCGAAACCAATCTCGAGACAGAACTTGGCCTTCACGCCCGACCAGGAAGCTGGAAACACATGTGTGCTGACTGGGGCAATTAAGAGCCAAAGAGCCGTATAATGAACCATCTGCCCAATCATCTCTATGCGGTCCTGACGGGGGATCTGGTAGGATCTCGGCGGCTTACCGCCGACCAGCTTGCAACCCTCTTCAAGCACCTGAATGATCTGTGGCAACAATTTGCAGACGCGCACTCGGGAGCGGTGATTGGCCGCATTGAGATTTTCCGTGGCGATGGATGGCAGGTAGCCTTGGCAAAGCCTTCTCTTGCGGTAAATGCGGCGCTTTTTTTACGGGCTGTGGTGAAGTCCCAGCCGTTTGACCAAAAAATGGATACACGGGTGGGTATTGGCGTGGGACAGGTCGATGTTTTGAAACCGGATCGGTTGAGTGAATCCAATGGCCCGGCGTTTCTGTATTCTGGTGAGGCTTTGGAGTCGCTGACCAAAGGCAGCTGCTGTTGGAATCTGCGGAGGGAAACGCCTGAGCCTGATGTGCTAGAGGCGGTTGGGCTTCCCTTGATGGACCTTGCAGTGAAGCGTTGGAGCCGAACGGAGGCGGCTGCCGTTATGGGCAGCCTCCTGGGATGGAAGCAGAAAGTGATCGCCGAACACCCGTATTGCGCAAAGAAACATGGGGAAGCGCCGACGCGGCAGGCCGTGTCGGACACACTTGGGCGGATCGGTTGGAAGTCACATTGGCTGCCAACGCTTAAAGCTATCGAGAATTTAGCCGAGGGAGCGAAATAACAAAGCAAGCTACAGGACTTGTTATCGGATCAAACAAGCCGTTGGGCTTGTTTTTGATAGGGGCGCTTTTGGTACAGAACTCACGCAAAAGCAAGCTATCTAGCTTGTTACATCTAAAAGCAAGCAATAGGACTTGCTATTTTAATTCTTATACATGAAGGGATGACGCTTGAATCATGACGGACGTTTTTGAAATCTGGATTTTATGCGTGGCGGCACATTGTTACGGAGATTTTTTGCTCCAAACGGATCGGATGGAAAAGGGTCAGCGGAAATTGAGTATACTACTCCTGCACGCAGCGATTCATGGCGGATTGGCCTATCTGGTCCTCCAGCAGTGGTCCTGGTGGGCTTTACCACTGGCGGTGTTTCTGGTTCACGGCTTGATCGATTTTGTAAAGGTTCGCAACGGTGGCGGGCCGAGGGCATTTGCACTCGATCAAGGCGTTCATGCGCTTAGCTTGTGGGGAATAGCCCTTGCGGCCACCTTGTTGCCTACCATTCAAATGCTCAGCGCTGTGATGTTCAGGGATTGGATTTTGCTCGGAGCCGGATTTACCGCCGCGGTGTGGGGCGTGGGTCATTTCATCGCGGCCGTGGCCAACGAAATGTGTGATCATAATCCCGATTTAAAAGAAAACCTTAACCGAGGCTTAAAAAACGGAGGAGCCACGATTGGCACTCTCGAACGGGCTCTGATTTTCATTTTGATTGGCATTGGTCAACCCGCTGGGATCGGGTTTCTGGTAGCCGCCAAGTCGATTCTGCGTTTTGAAGAAGCCAAAAAACAGTCACTGGCTGAGTATGTTCTCATCGGCACGCTCTGGAGTTTCACCTTGGCGATTGGCGCGGCCACTGTGACTTTTTATTTAATTTCATAATCCGCCGCCACAGCTTCCGAGCCGAAGCTCTGGAGAGCGGCGGTCCTTTCAAGACACCTACGACCTTAAAAAATCTTTCCCATTTTCTACTAGAATGATGCCTTCTCGTTTGCGACAGTGGGAAGGATCATGACATCCAAAGCGTCTTCCGGTGCGAGCCTCGATAGCATTTTTTATAAACCTGCCGAGGAATTTTTTGAGGGCAATCGCGCGCTCGCGATGACCTACGACGATGTCACTCTTGCCACCGCTTACTCGGAAATCCTCCCCCGCGAAACCAACCTCGAGACGGAACTCGGACGCGGCCTGCGGCTGCCGATCCCGATTGTCTCGGCGGATATGGATACGGTTACGGAATCGCAGATGGCCATCGCAATGGCGATCCATGGCGGGCTCGGTCTCATCCATTACAACATGCCAGAGCGGCAGCAGCTCTCCGAGATTAGCCGTGTTAAAAATCACGTGCACGGATTAATCCAGGACCCGATCCGCGTCAGCCCGCACCAAACCATCGGCGAAGTGATCGAACTTGTGGAGGCCAAAAAATTTGCGTTCAGCACATTCCCGGTTGTCGATGAAAACGGTAAGCTCATCGGCCTGCTGCCGGGCCCGGTCGTGCGGAACCGCTATGCCACACGCCTCGTGGCCGATGCCATGACGCACCGGCAGGATGTTTACACCATCCGTGAAAGCGAACTCGGGAGCGATCCGATTGCGCGCGCAGACCGGTTCTTCGACGAACACATGGGCATCCATAAACTCATCGTGGTCAAAGATGACGACACGCTGAGCGGGTTGTTTACGATCAGCGATATCGAGCGCATCAAGCAGGAACGCAGCTTGCGACTCAAACCGGCTCGGGATAAAAATTTCCGCCTGCTTTGTGGCGCAGCAATCTCCGCGACGCGCACCACCGATGGCACATTGGACCGCGACCGCATCGCCTCCCATCTCGCAGCGATGATCGAGCGCGGCATCGATGTGATCGCCGTCTCCACAGCCCATGCCAATACGCGGGGCGTGGGGGACACGGTCAAACTTGTGCGCGAACTCGCCCCCGACCTCCCCATTATCGCGGGCAATGTGACCACTGCCGATGGCGTCGAGTTTCTTGCCAAATGTGGAGCCGATTCCATCAAAGTCGGCCAGGGGCCCGGCTCGATTTGCACCACGCGCGTGGTCGCGGGTGTCGGCATCCCGCAGCTCACCGCACTCTACGTTGCTTCCAAAATGGCCAAGTCCCTGGGCGTGCAAATTCTCGCCGACGGAGGCATCACAAAATCCGGCGACATCGTCAAAGCGCTCACCCTTTCCCATGCAGTGATCTGCGGCGGCATGTTTGCCGGTTGCCCCGAGGCGCCAGGGCAGATCATGGAAATCAATGGCAAGCTTTACAAACAATACCGCGGGATGGGCAGTCTGGCCGCGATGAAAGCCGGCTCAGCAGCGCGCTACGGTCACGAAATCAAAGACACCAACCGCAAAGCTGCCGCCGAGGGCATCGAGGCGCTCAAAGAAGTCTCCGGCGCGCTCGACGATGTGCTGGGCGGGCTCGTCGGCGGCATCCAATCCGGCATGGGTTACCTCGGCGCGAGCACTCTCGAAGGGCTTCGCGCAAACGCCCGCTACATCCAGGTCTCCGCCGCCGGACAGCGCGAATCCTCGCCGCACGACGTGGTGGAAGTGAAAACAACGACCTGAAAGTTCTCCTCCCGTTGGCCTTGCAATTCCGCAAGATTGCCACAACAGTCCCCCGAATATGAATGAAAGACGTGTAGTAATCACCGGTATGGGAGTCGTGACTCCCGTTGGCACCGATGTCCCCACTTTCTGGGACAACCTCGTTTCGGGCACCAGCGGCATTGGCCGCATCACGCTTTTTGATCCCGAAGGATTTTCCTGCCAAATCGCAGGCGAGGTGAAAAATTTCGATCCTGCTCCGGGGTTCAAAAATCCCAAGGACATCCGCCGGACTGACCGCTACACGCAGTTCGCGATGGTCGCGGCAAAAGACGCCCTCACGAATAGTGGCATCGACCTTGAAAAAGTCGACCTCGAGCGCTTCGGCGTACTCGTTGGCAGCGGCATTGGTGGTCTCCAAACCCTCGAAGATCAGATCATCACACTTCACACCAAAGGCCCATCCCGCATCTCGCCATTCATGATCCCCATGATGATCAGCAACATGGCCAGCGGAATCATTTCCATGGAATACGGCCTCGGTGGCCCGAATTTTGCCGTCGTGACTGCATGCGCCACCGCGAATAACTGCGTCGGTGAGGCATGGCGCATGATTCGCTCGGGCGACGCGGATTGCTTCCTGGCAGGCGGCTCGGAAGCATCCATTGTGCGAACGGGTGTGGCCGGGTTTGCGTCCATGCGCGCATTGAGCACGCGCAATGATTCGCCGCAAACCGCATCGCGCCCGTTCGACAAAGACCGCGATGGGTTTGTGATGGGCGAGGGTGCAGGCATCATGGTCATTGAAGAACTCGAGCACGCGCGCAAACGCGGAGCCACGATTCATGCGGAGCTCATTGGTTACGGCCTCAGCGCGGATGCCTACCACATGACTTCTCCACTTCCCGAAGGCGAAGGCGCTGCGCGCTCCATGCAACTCGCGCTCAATCAGGCCAAACTCAATCCCAGCGATGTGGATTATATCAACGCGCACGGCACCTCGACCCCGGTGGGGGATGTTTGCGAGACCAAAGCCATCAAGCGCCTCTTTGGCGATCACGCGAAAAACGGCCTCCTCGTCAGCTCCTCCAAATCAATGACCGGCCACCTTCTTGGTGCAGCCGGCAGCGTTGAACTCGCCGCCTGCGTGATGGCCATCCAAAGCTCCATCGTGCCTCCCACCATCAACCTCGACAACCCTGACGAAGAATGCGATCTCGATTACGTGGCACACACGGCCCGTGAGAAAAAAGTCAACGTCGCGCTGAACAACTCATTCGGATTCGGCGGACACAATGCCACATTGCTTGTCAAAGCATTCACCGGATGATTTCTCCATGAATCTCAAGCTCACATTCCTCAATCAATACCGGGACCTCGGGCTGCTCACTCTGCGCATCGGTCTCGGTCTTATTTTCATCATCTTCTACGGCTGGCCAAAACTCATTGGCGGGCCCGACCGCTGGAAACAGGTGGGCGCTGCGATGAGCAACCTTGGCATGGACTTTTTCCCCGTGGCATGGGGCTTTGCTGCCGCATTCACCGAGACTGCAGGTGCAGCATTGCTGATCATCGGTTTTTATTTCCGCCCCGCCTGCCTCTTGCTCACCTTCACGATGTTAGTGGCGACTCTCACCAAGCTGAGCGGGGCTAATGGCTCGTGGAGCGAAGCGGCGCATCCGTTTTCTCTTGCATTGGTGTTTTTCGCGCTTCTCTTCGTCGGTGCCGGCAGATACAGTGTGGATCGTTCATAAGTCCGATCCGCATGGAACCTGTTATCGAGCCAGCAACCATTGAAGACCTGCCATTCCTGGCAGAGTTGCTCGTCGGCCTCTTTACCGAAGAGCGCGACTTCGATGCCGACCTCGCTAAACAAACACGCGGCATCCGCCTCATTCTTGAAAATCCGAGCCGCGGACGCATCTTTGTCCTTCGCCAACACGACCAGATCGTTGGCATGATCAACCTGCTTTTCACGATCAGCACCGCTGAAGGCGGGTTTGTCATGCTGCTTGAAGATCTCGTGATCGAACCATCACACCGCAGGCTGGGATACGGAGATAAACTCATCCAGTACGCACTTGCTTACGCAAAGGAGAAAAACTTCCTCCGCATCTCGCTCCTCGCCGAGGACCTCAATCACGAGTCCGTGCGCTTCTTCCGCAACCACAATTTCCGCACTTCCGACATGGTCACCATGCGCTACAAAGTCCCCGTGGATTAAGCGCCGGGCTTTAAGAACGCGTTACGGGTGAGTTACCACGAATGGCATAAACGCCGAAATCATGTCGAATTCAATTTGGATTGGAATCCTGAGGCAATTTTGTTTATAGTGAAGAACGTTATCCATTTTCTCCCATGCAATACTCATTCCTTCGTCCCGTATTCCTCCCGTTGACACTCATTGCAGTTCTTTTCCTGACCCCGTTGCACCGGAGTTTTGGCCAGGCCGAAGCTTTATCCCAACAAGGCCAGGACCTTTTTAATGCAGGCCAATACGAGCAGGCCGCAGAGATTTTTGAACAAATAATCCGCGACTATCCCACCTCGGCGCTGCGCTCCGACGCTGAGATGCGCGCCGGCTACGCTCACTTTCTCAACGGCGAATACGACAAGGCCATTGAGCAGCTAACCAAAGTATTAGACCCGCCAGCGCCCGCCGCCTTGCAGGAGATCGCGGCAAGTATCATCCCTCAAGCGATTTCTGCAAAGGCCTCCGGCATGGAAGCTGATGCACCGGAACGCGAGAAAACATTTGAAGAAGCAATCGCGAAATTCACCACCTATCTGGAAAAATATCCCGAAGCGGATGAAGCGGAAGTTGCGTTATACGGACGATCCATCGCTTATTACAACATGGATAAACTGGATGAGGCTGCTGCCGATCTCCGGTCAAACCTTACCCGCTTTGCAAAAAGCCGCAGCGTGCTCGACAGTCAATATTTCCTCGCTCTGATACTCGCCACCCAGGCAAATCGCGCGATGAGCGAGGACGCCGCTGCGAACCAGGCCGCAGCAGCCCCGAAATACGTGGAGGCAGAAAAGCTGCTGCAAGGCATTGTGGAACGCGGCACCGATGTTGCACTCGCGAACGATGCCACATTCCAACTGGGCGAACTGAACTTTAACCGGGCCATTTTTTCAGACGGAGACGAGCGCCGGGCATTTTTTGATAAGGCTGTGAACTATTACCGCCAGGTCCAGCCCAAAGAACCCATGGTCGCGGCCCAGAACCGCCTCATCGAGGAACTAAACAACCAACGGCGCGAAATCGTCCAGCGGCGCGATGGCGTTGCCCTGCGTCAACTGCAATCCTTCATTGACCGCGAGACGACCAAGCTCGCCGCACTCCAGGAAAAGCCGGATCAGACCATCGAAGCGAAGCTCAGGACCGCTCAGGTATTTTTTCAACTCGAAGATCATGATGCCACCCGCGTCATCGTCCGCTACCTCAATCCTTTCCTTGAGGGCGAATCTCAAAAGCGTACCGCCCTCTACCTCAATGCGATGAGCTATGCTCTGCAAAACAAGAGCGCTGAAGCCGTGGAAGCCTACAATGCTTTCAACGAAGCATTCAAAGGTGCTGAAATTGCCGACAACCTGCCGCTCGTTCTGGGCACGATGTTTGTAAGCATGGGTGAGGCCGATGCCGCAGTTCCTTACCTCCGCGAGCAAATGGAAATCTATCCCGACGGACGGTTTTTTGATATGGCCTCCATGCAGCTTGCCACCGCACAGGCCGCACTCGGACAGACCGATGCCGCGTTGACCACTTTCCGCACTTACCTGACCGAAAAACCCGACGGCCCGGCAGATGTCCGCGCACAGGCCGAGATGGGCATTGCCACCGTCCTCAAAGACACCCTGCAGCACGAAGATGCCATTGCCGCATTCAACACAGTGCGCGAAAATTACCCCGACATGCCCAACCAGCAGGCCATGGCCACATTCTGGATGGGCTATGTCCACCTGCAAAACGCAAATGCTGCCAGCGCCATCACTGAGCTGAACGCATTCATCGAAAAATTTCCCGATCATGACATGCAAGCCATCGCGCTCTTCACCCTGGGTCAGGCCCAGGAAGCAGCAGGTGATACGGAAGCTGCACTCGCCACCTTCACTCAAGTTTCAGAAAAATTTCCCGATCAGGAAGTCGGGAGCTTCGGATATTTCCAGCGTGCAGTCATTCTTACGAATCTGCAGCGCAACGAGGAAGTCATCGCAGTCCTCAGGGAGTTCATGGAAAAATTTCCCGACGACGATAAAATGTTCGCCGCCGTGGACACCATTGGCCAAAACCTCATCGCGTCCGGAGATCTCGCCGGGGCCATCACCAACTATTCCGAATTCGCAGAAAAATTTCCTGAAGACGCAATGGCCCCAATGGCATTGCTCAACGTTTCCAATCTCCAACGCCAGCGTGCCAATGCACTTGGACGCTACTCCGCGCTGCGCGAAGAGCAACGCCCGGAGTGGCAGGCGGATATGGACGCCAGCATCGAAAATGCAGAAGCCGTCCTTGAAAAATATCCTGAGAGCGAAATGGTGGCCCTTGCGCTCCAATCACTGCTCGAAGCCCAGCGCACCCTGCTCACCTTCCGCCTCAAAGACGCGCCGCAAGTCCGTACCTATTTTGAAGACTTTGCGGAGCGTTTTGCAGATTCGCCCGCAGCGCGCAGCAAAGTCCTCTTCACATTAGCCGCTTACGTCCACGAGGACGACCCGGCAGAGGCGCTTACGATCATGAAAGGTGCCTACGATGCGGAACTGCGGTATGCCCCCTCCGATCTGGATCTTTATGGTCTCGCACTCATCACTAAAGGCGAACTCGATGAGGCTGCTGCTGTATTCCAGAAAGTGGCGACCGACTACACCAACCCGCCAGGAGTAGCGGCTGAACAAGCTCCGGTCGATATTCAGACTGCTCAATCTATTTCACTCTTCGGTCTTGGCAGGATCGCTCAGGAACGCGAACAGGTGGCTGAAGCGGCAGCACTTTTCGACCAATTGAAAAAAACTTATCCGTGGTCACCGAAAGTTCTCGAAGCGGATTACGGCATCGCACAGGCACTCAAAGCCGAAGGTAAAAACGAGGAAGCCACAGCCCTGCTCGGACAAATCATTCGCGCGCGCACGGGTGCCCCGCTCCGGGCCAATGCCATGCTCCTGCTTGCAGAGATCCAAGAGGAGACTGGCGACACCGATGCTGCCATTGATAACTATATCAAGATTGCTCAATTCTACGAAGCCGTCCAACGCCCCGCTGCGGAAGGCCTCTGGCGGGGTGCGCAACTGCTTGAGAAAAAAATCGCTGCCACCACTGATGCCGCATTGCGCCAGAAGCTCACCAAAAACGCTGTCGATGCCTATCAGAATCTGGTCACCAAGTATCCCAGCAGCGAGCATGCTCCAGAGGCCCAAAAACGGCTGAGCGCACTGCGTCCCGCCTCGTAATGCCTTCCAGTGCACTGACCACGCGCACGTCCGATATCTGCGCCATCCTCAGTCAGACCTACCCGGATGCGCATTGCGAACTGGACTTCAGTAATCCGCTTGAACTCCTCGTCGCCACCATCCTGAGTGCGCAATGCACTGACAAGCGGGTAAACATCGTCACCAAATCCCTTTTCCAACGCTGCAAAACGGCCCAGGATTACGCAAACATTCCCATCGGCGAGCTGGAGGAAATCATTCATTCCACCGGCTTTTACCGCAACAAAGCCAAAAACATTCAAGCAATGGCGCGCTCCCTCGTTGAGCAGCACGAGGGCGAAGTCCCACAGACCATGAGTGCCCTGCACGCCCTCGACGGAGTCGGCCGCAAAACTGCCAATGTCGTCCTTGGCAATGCATTCAACATTCACGAAGGCATCGTGGTCGACACCCATGTTGCCAGACTTTCACGCAGGCTCGGACTCACCAGGCACAGCGATCCCGAAAAAATTGAGTGTTCACTCGCCCGACTCGTCTCCCGCGACGATTGGACACTCTTCAGCCACTGGCTCATTTTTCACGGTCGCCGCAGATGCGCTGCGCGCAATCCCGATTGCCCCGCGTGTGAGTTACGCGAGCTCTGCCCGTCCGCCAACAAACTCACCAAACCCGGAAAAAATGCCGTTAGCGGAAAATCCCGCCCCAGGGCCAAAGCTCTCTCGAAAATCCAGGCTTCGAGCGTCTGAAACCTTCCCATCACCGCTTTGCCCGGGTGAGGCGAACTTATGGAACCTTTACAGTCCGCCCGGCCTGTGAGGGCAGGATGGTTGCAGGGTCGCCTGTCACCTCAAAGGACGTAAGCCTGAGCGTCAGTAATGCAGCCAGAATCATCGCGCCGCCGCCTGCCATTACAACAAAGAGCGCGTCCACTTGCGGGAAATATTGCAGCATTGCCGCATCGGGGGGTGTGATTGAGACTGGTGCCGTGAACGCCAACGGCGTTTCATCTTACAGCCCGGGGTTTACGTGACGAATGAACGGCTACCCTGGGTAGAAAAGCATTATACGCATGAACCCCGTTGGGCATGTGCGTCAAGTTAAGGGTTTATTTGGCCCGAC
>JBGTCP010000078.1:0-13989 GCA_041748815.1 Chthoniobacterales bacterium | reverse complement strand
GCAAGGAGATGACCGATCGTTTTTTTCCCGCAGCCGGAAATTCCCCATACAAATGTAAGTCCGTTTTTTTGCACGCGTCCATGTTTCCACAACTCGCCCGCAACATCAACCAGCATCGCCAACGCTCAACGCGCCTCTTCGGTCTCGGGTATCTCGGATGCGATCGAAAAATCGGTGAGGCGCCGATTTCAGGGGAGGCGGATTTTAGAACGAGCCAAAACGCCTATGATTGGCTGGGCGGGGGGATTTACTTTTGGGAGAATAACCCTGAACGGGCGATGCGCTGGGCAGAAATTATGTCCGAGCATCCCATGTTCCAAAAGCGGGTGAAGGAACCGTTTGTGGTAGGCGCAGCCATCGAACTCGGCAATCGTCTCGATTTGATGGAAGCCACCGCGCTCAGCCTTGTAAGGACCGCCCATAGTAAGTTGATTGAGGTTTTCGACACAGCTGATGAGCCTCTCCCTGAAAATCAGGAAGCTCACGTCGGAGATGTTGATCTTGTGCGCACCTATTGATCGAAATCGCAGGCTCAGATGCTAATGGGCTAACCAAAAAATTCCAGAAGCAAACCAACGCCCGTTGTCCTTTGTATCCTGATCTATCAAACCACCTGAAGTCCCACGTGGATGGTTGGTAAAATGCCGGTCTGCAGTAAAAGGGCGGCGGCAAGAGATTTTTATGAACGCCTAACTCAGTGCGCTTTCCTCTCCACCGTCCTGGGTGAACAGGCAGGATGATCCGGTGGAGTCGCGCAGGCTCCAGAGATAGTCGGCGTCGAGCTTCTCGGGTAGAGGGAAGATATTGAGATCCGCCTCGGGCGCGGTTTTGGCATAGCGCGCAAACTCGCCTGTGGCCACATGCACCTGCGTCTTAGCGGGCAACCGAGCCAAGTCCACCAGCCGCTCCAGGAATTTCGCCGCCTTCTCCTCGTCCGCCTTGTTCTGCTTTTCCACCGTCGCGATCACTGTCAGTTGCGCGTCCCAGCTATCCATCATCCGGTAAGCGAGCAGGATCGCCAGGTCGAGGTTGACGAATTCCATCTCGAGTTTCCAATCCGGGCCTTGATCGGGCAGCCATAGATTGATCCGCTGACGTCGGCCCAGACCGGCGACCTCGTGTTGGACTAATAGGGCCACTCCCATTCGCTGCCGCCCCGCTTCGTTCAACACATTCTGCAGCGAGGCATGCATCTCTTTGTTTTTCGGGAGCTCGAGCAGCAGCAGGTTGGGTCGGAAAAACGATCCCGCCATCGCCTGCATCCCCATCCGCACGGCCTCGGCAAACCGGTCGGACTCCATCACCGTGGAGGAGGTAAATACTCCCGCATCGGTCAGCGCCTGCTGCGTGCCAAGCAGCTTGCGCTGTAGTTCTTCGACCTTGTCGGCCGGCGACAGACCGAGCAGTTTGACCGAGCCCATCGGGTAGGCCAGCTGCTCCACAAGTTCGAAGGAGCCGCGCAGCCGGTGCGGGTCTTCGACGGGCATGAGGATGTTTGGCTTCCATGCCCGTTCCGAGACTCCCTGGGTTTGTTTCACTTTGCGTGCGGCCCATTCCGCAGTAGCGGTGAACAGGCCGCTGCGCACGTCGCCGGTCGGAGCAGTGAGCCGCTTCTGCATGAGCACAAAATAAATTCCCACCACCAGGGCCAAAGCGATCAGGCTGAATACCGCGTTGATGATGAACATCGCAAACAGGCAGCCGGCCAGCCCGGCCAGCGGAATGATTCGCGGCACTCGAATGAGCGGGCGGAAGCTGATCAGCCGCAGGCTTTGCTCGACTGACACCACCAGGTTGATCGTCGCGTAGGTCAGCAGGAAGATCATCGCGATCAGCGGAGCAATTGCATTGAGTTCGCGCAGCATGATCCCGCAGAGGACGATGACCGCGGTGAGAAAAGTCGCGTTGCGGGGTTCACCGCTCGCGGTACGTTTCGCAAATGCCGGACTCCATGGCACGATGCTGTGACTCGCCAACGCCTGCAGGATGCGCGGCGCACCGACGAATGAAGCCAGCGCTGAGGAAAAGGTGGCAGCCAGCAGGCCTGCCAGCACCGCCGGTCCCCAGAATGCGCGATCAATCATGATGGTGTAATTTCCAGTCAGCTCGTCAATGGAGGCCGAGCGCATCAGCCAATAGGCCAGTGCCAGATAGATCATCAGACTCAAACTGATCGCCGACATCATACCAATCGGGATCGAACGCCGTGGATTCTTGAGGTCGCCGGACATATTCGCTCCGGCCATGATCCCGGTGGAGGCGGGGAAGAACACAGCAAAGACGATCCAGAAAGACGTCCCGGAGAAATTATCTTCCGGCGAGCCCGCAAAATCGCCCCACCACACGATCGGCTGGTCCATAGGCCCGGTAAACGCCGCAATCCCGATCGAAACCAGCGAGACAATGATGATCCCCAGAATCACATATTGCACCTTGAAGGCCAGCGCGGTGCTGATCATGGTGATACCGAAGATGACAGCGAAGATCAGCAGGTCGATCACCACCGGGGCAAGTGCCGGGAGGCCCCAGGCATCGACCGCCCACAGATAGCCTTCGCGGAAACCGAAGATGTACATGACCACTGCCAGTGCCTGGGAAATATAGAGTGGCGCGCCGATCGCCCCGCCTGCCTCCAGCCCCAGTGACTGCGATATCATCGAAAACGCCCCGCCCGCACCGATCCGAATGTTGGTAACAAACGACGACATCGATAGCCCGGTCGCCGCGGTGATGCCGAAGGACAGGAGGATGATCAGGAACGCGCCACCCAGCCCGGCGTTGCCGACCACCCAGCCCTCGCGCAGAAACATGATGACGCCGAGGATGGTCAACAGAGTCGGCGTAAAGACTCCGGCGAAGGTTCCGAATTTTTGCGGTTGCGCGGCTTCGGCATTCTCCGCCTGCACCTGGATGTTTTCGGTTTCCTCCGCGTCGCCGTCGGCGGACTGGAATGGATCCACACCCTTGTCGGCCGGGGCTGGGTCGCCTTTAACTTTTCCGCTTGATTGGACTTCCTTCGCACTCATCAATTTTAAGCCGGACGCAGGCAGCCACTACCGGATGACGCAGGGGTGAAATAGGACCTGGTCTTGGACACCGAAATCATCTTGTGAGCATACAGGCTGTCGGGAGAAGATCCGGTCCGCCGCTTGATGCGGCAGACCGGAGATTTCTCGCGACAGTCTTAGCTGCTGGTCGATCCGTTTGGACCTTTTTTCATCGTCACTACTGAAGTGGCCTTCAGTTCCCGGCCCTCGAAGAAGTCCTTATCCATCTTTCCGGCGACACTAACCCGGTCACCCTTCTGGATTTTCTGAAACCCCTCGTCGTCGAGCGGATCATAAGTCATGTCTTCAGTTTCCACTGTGATCTTTCGAAGACCCGTGTTCACCACAAACTCTTCTTCACCGACCTCCGAGACTGTTCCCTGAATAACGGTTGACGAAACGACAATCGGCGTCGCCACCGACACGAACGTGTCTTCCTCGTCCACGCCGCTCGCGTAGAAATACGTTCCAAGGTTTTCGACGTAGACACTACTTGCCTCGATCTTTGTCATCTCGAAGAAGTCATCGTCGATCCAGCCGTTCACCGTGACCTTGTCATCTGCAACGAGCTTGTAAGCATCCGCGTCAGTGTCCCAGTCGTCCATCTCCACGGTGATTGTTCCGTTTCCGTAGTTCAAGGTGAAGGTGTCAGGTGACGTGAGCGCCGTGACAGTTCCACTCAGGCTGATCCACGTATTATTCGCTTGCTGGTAGGGATTTTGTGCGATAGCTGGCAATGCCAGTAATGCGCTGATCCCAAGGGCAGCAATAGTTTTGCATGTTTTCATAGTTTTGTATGTTTCTTGTTCGAAGTTTCCTGGTCGAATTTTACTATTTAGGTTTAACCTCAGAGTTTTATCGCATCTCCGACACACTTTGGTCGTACCTTGCGGACGTTTTCCTCTGTTAAGCCCGGGGAATTTTCCTATGAGCCACTGAGCTTCCCGCCCGAAGGGTACGACCTCGCCACGCGGGATGCCCATGCACTCAGAGCCATTTTTTAATCCGGAAATAGACAAGCAGGCCCGCTGCGATTCCGAACATAAAGAGGAGGACGATGGGATAGCCCCATTTCCAGTGAAGCTCCGGCATTACGTCGAAATTCATTCCATACACTCCAGCCACAAAAGTCAGCGGAATGAAAATCGTTGCGATGATCGTGAGGACTTTCATGACCGCACCCAGTTGATTATTGATATTGGAAAGATGCACTTCGAGCAGCCCTGAGAGCATGTCACGATGCGTCTCGATCGCATCCACCACCTGCAAAGTATGGTCGTGAAGATCATGCAGGAATGGCGTCATCTCTCCGCTAACAAGTGGCGACTCCATGCGGAGCAAGGATGAAATCATGTCCCGCATTGGCCAGGTTGCCTTGCGCATCTGCAAAAGGGTGCGTTTGAGATGATGAATGCGGGTTGTGAGATCGGGCTTAGGCTCGCCAAGAATGGATGCCTCCAGATCATCCATCTGATCAGCAATGCCTTCGAGAACTACAAAATAGTGATCCACGACTAGGTCCAGCAGAGCATACGCAAGGTAGTCGGCACCATGTTTTCGGAGGCGGCTTCCTTTTTGCCGGAGTCGCTGGCGCACCGAGTCAAAGACATCGCCATCTTTCTCCTGGAATGTCAGCAAATATCCACGGCCCAGAATGAAGCTTACCTGCTCAATGTCCAATTCCGTGCGGATGTCTCCACGAAGCTGTAGCATTTTCACCACGATAAAGACCTGTGAATCGCCCACGTCAATCTTGGGTCGCTGATCGGTGTTGGCAATATCCTCAAGCATCAGAGAATGGATACCAAAAGCATCTCCAATGCCCTGGAGCAATTGCACATCATGCAGACCCGTTACTTCGATCCAGGACAACTTCTCAAGATGTGCCGGGGCAATGAGAGGTTTGTTTCCATCGAGTTCACGACACTCGTGAACTTCAGGGTCGTAATCTGTGCGGGTGATTTTTGCGTGGTCCACCTTGCGGTCGCCGATGTGCAACAATGTACCCGGCGGCAGACCGGATTTTCTGGCGCGATTACGATGCCTCATTATTTCAAGAGTTTCAGCTTCCCGTAAGATGTGCAAATCAAAGCTTCGCGGAAAGTGTTGCCTCATTGAAGCGGACACCGGGAATATTTTTGAGTGCGGTGAGAAAGGTGCAGTTGCCTCAAATCCCTTGCGGAATGGGCGAGCCGACTTACATTGAAAAACGTCAGACCATGATTTGTAGTGCAGATCCCGCTTGTTCAGCCGTTGGCCAGCACGCCGAAAATTCGCAGCACAGAAAGTCTCTCCTATGATGCCAATGACTGTGAACAATCCCGAAACCCATTTGATGCGCTCAATGCTGCCCGTTCTGGCGGAGCGTGCTGTCGAGCAACTATTTGCTCACAAGCCTGAGCTGCAAAGCCGATACGGCCATCTGAGTCGCGCGAAATATGTGGAGAACGCCTGCTCGCATCTTTCCTATCTCATTGAGGCGATGGATGCCGGGCAAAAAGAGCTGTTTGGAGACTACATCCGGTGGGAAAAAATCATGCTCGCGAAGCGTGGCATCGCGATGAGCGACCTCGTCGATCAACTCGAGAAGCTCGCTGAGGTGCTGGCGTCCGCAGTGCCTGGGCAAGGTGGACGCATGGCGGTTGATTATATCGAGAGCTCAGTGGCAAACCTGCCATCAGTGAGGGATGACGTGCCATCGTCCATCGCCGGAGACGGCCCGTTGGATCAACTGGCTCGTGAATACCTGGAAATGTTGCTGCGGGGAGAGCGCCATTTGGCCTCGTCCAAAATTCTTCTCGCCGCCCATAATGGCACCCCAGTCAAAGACATTTACCTCCAGGTCTTTCAGCGGAGCCAGTATGAGCTGGGCCGCCTCTGGCGCCTCAACGAGATCAGCGTGGCGCAGGAGCATTACTGCACGGCTACCACACAGCTTATCATGTCGCAGCTTTATCCGTTCATTTTCTCCGGCGAAAAAAAGCATGGAAACTTCGTTGCCGCTGGAGTGGCAGGCGAGCTTCACGAACTCGGGGCACGCATGATTGCGGACTTTTTTGAAATGGACGGCTGGAATACGTTTTACCTCGGAACGAACACTCCATCGGAAGATGTGGTTAAATCTATCGGGCAACGCGATGCCTCGCTCCTTGGTATTTCTGCCACGATGACTTATCACATCACCACATCACCGCCGTGAAAGACCTCATTCGTTGCGTGCGGAAAAGTCCCGCCTGCAGCCATGTAAAAATCCTCGTGGGCGGCTACCCGTTCAACCTTGTGCCGACATTGTGGCAGACGGTGGGTGCCGACGGCTTTGGACCGAATGCAGAAGAAGCATTGAGGGTTGCGCAAAATCTCGTGAAAGGCAGCCGTTCATGACTGCCAGCCGGAACCCTTCAGGGCTTGTCATCGTCTGCAATGAAAAGGGCGGGATCACGCGCATCCCGCGCGATGACTTCCGGACAGCCGGCGCCGCAGCAGGACGCAAATTCCTCGAGATTGTGCAGCCCGGATATCGGAAAAAAGCAGAGCTTTTTATGGAAACCCTCTCATCCACTTGCGCCGCCTTTGATTACGACATCGCACTGAACTTGCCCGCGGCCGAGAAACTATTGCTGCATTTTTCGGGGTTGAAAATCGGAGATGAGCTTTTCCTCATCGCCGCCAAACGCGGATGCCAGTATCTCGCTCTGGAGGATGAATTTCTGGAGATCCAAAACGAGCAATTCAATGCACTGCGCTCGGCTGTGAAGGAAAAAGAATTGCGGTCGCCCACGAATGAAAAAGCCTACATGGAAATGACGCGGCTCAATAACGAGCTCGCCAATACCCAGCGCGAACTCAGTCAGAAAAACCGAGAGCTCAAAACCGCGATTGAGAATATTAAAACTTTGCATGGCCTCCTGCCCATTTGTTCCAAGTGCCGGCACATTCGCAATGCGAAGGAGGCATGGACCTCGCTGGAGACGTATATTGTTGAGCATACTGAAGCCACTTTCTCGCACGGGCTGTGCCCGGCTTGCGCTCAGGCATACATCTCCGAGCTGGACGCATTGCAGAAATAGAAACTGTTGTCGTGTCGGCGCCCTGCGCTTAAACCCCTGCTACTCCACAGCGGTCCTAAAGAAGAGATTGTTCGCTGGAGTAAACAGCCACGGGCTGGGTGGCTGAGGGACGATTATCTCGAAAGAGCCCGGATCCAAGGTCTGGCTTTGTTGAAGGATGCCGGTGAACTCGAGACGAATTTGGTCGGATTGACTGGAAATCTGAATGGAGGGAGGCGCCGCTAATTGACGCAGGATGCCATCGTGCTTGTTGAGGATGAATATCTCTCCGGGTGTGTTTACGCTAAAGCGCAGATCCGCACGGCTCATATTCCCAAGTCCGCGCGCGGAGCGGGCCGCGTTGATCGAATCCAGCAAATGCATACGTTGTCCCTGAGTATTGAGTGGAAGTAATTCCATCAGGCCCGCCTGACCGCCGTTCAGCGGATCAGTATCCACATTGAGGAGAAAAATCAGACCGGAAGGGAAGTCACCGAGCAATAGCATGCCATTCAAGGCCTGAATGGACGAACCCCTTGCCACTTCGCCCAAAGTCACAGCGCGATTCCCAATTGTCGTCGGCATGTCTGCCACGGGGTTGGTATGATCGTATTCGGCCACAGGGTCTATCAAGCCGACAGTGGTGCTGGATGCAAAGGGAAAGCTGCCCTCGCGGTGGCTCCAGCCGAAATTACCGCCATTTTGACCGAGATTGATTTCCTCGACAGCATTCTGTCCGATATCTGCGATGTAGAGATTTCCGGTTTCCGTATCCCATCCGAAGCGCTGAGGGTTGCGCAGTCCGTAGCAAAAAATCTCGGCAAGGGTTGCTGGATTATTATCGGAAGCCAGCGCATTTTCGATGACCCGTCCGTACTTCCCATTTGCTGCATTGCTGCCGAGCGGATCGATCCGCAGGATGGCACCGTAGGGATTGGACGGATCCTGGCCATTCCCCTGTGGATCGCCGCCAGACCCGCCATCGCCCAGAGCGATGTAAAGATTTCCGTAATCATTGTCTTCTGGCTCAGCAGCAGGATTAAAAGCGACGAGCCCGGCATTGTGATTGTCGAAGGGTTGCTTGAAACGAAGGACCTCGCGAAAAGGTGCCTCACCGGCTACAGGAATAAAGGCCGTCGCGGAGGGATTCCCGGTCCGCCACTCAAGTAGGACTGTATGAAAACTGGTCGACCCGCCGGGATTAAAGTCCGGAGACGGAGTTGTGTTGCTCGAGCTGAAAATTGTGTAAAGCCGACCGTACCCGGGAGCATTTTCGACATGGAAATCCGGATGGAATGCAAATCCCTGAAATCCCTGTTCGCCCGTGGCGGTGCGCAATTGCAGTGCTGGATAATCGCGCAGATCCAGGAATTCATTGGGCAAGAATGTGCCGTCGGCTTCACGTGTGAGCAAATACAGCGGGCCTCGCTGGTCGTTAAGAAATACCCTGCCGGCAGGATCAGCCATTAGCACACTCATCCGGGGAGGAGTATTGGATGAAGAGTCCGGGATGACCGCAACATCACGAATAAACACGTCTATGTCGCTAGTGGGAATCGTCTGAGGAAAATGATTCTGCGCATCGGCCACGGCCGTCCCTGCGTAGATGCAAGCCAGAGGAAGAAGGAAGTGGGGCTTGCCGAGCATGGGGCAACTTACAGGCTGAATGCGAAACGGCAAGCGGAAGAGACGTAATGGGTAATATCGGATTCTCCTTTCTAGCAACGGGCTTTCAAGCATTGTTCAATGGCTACGCGGTGGGGGGATGGGATGGCGAGGGCCGGGAGATTTTCCAGTGCAATCCATTCGCCCTCCGGCGCATTGAATGCGAACACCTCGAGCTTTACGCGGTAACGCGTGATGGAATAAATGTGCGACGCGATGGGGGACTCCCCGGGACGCTCCGCTAAAAGTGGTAGATGCCAGAGACCCCGCCAAACGGGGCCGGTGCTTTGTTGCAGGCGGATTTTGCTGTCGCTCACCGCCCATGCGACGGCTTCCTGGCGATAGGTGACTTTGGTGCGGGGTTTTTTGATGGGAAGCAGCTCAGGTTCGGTGGCTTTGCAATGTCGCTGCACGGGACAGATCAGGCACTGCGGACGGGTCGGGGTGCAGAGCGTGGCACCGAGTTCCATCAACGCATTGTTGTATGCGATGGGGTTGGAGTTGCTGACCAATGTGGCGGCTGCATCCCAAATAAATGTCGCTCCGGCAGTGGTATCGACGGGCTGGTGGTAGTTGAAAATCCGCGCCAGCACGCGGTAGACATTGGAATCGACGATGGGCACCGCTTGGCCGTATGCAAAGCATGCCACGGCGTGAGCTGTGTATTTTCCAAGGCCCGGTAAGGACTGCAAATCTTCGGGGCTCTCGGGAAAATGGCCCTTCCATGTTGAGATCACTGCCTGTGCGGCGCGGTGCAAATTCCGTGCTCGGGAGTAGTAACCAAGACCCTGCCATTGCGCGAGCACCTCCGCTTCGCTTGCGGCTGCCAGCGTGGCCACATCGGGAAAACGCTGCATCCAGCGGTGATAATAGTCCAACACGGTGACCACCTGCGTTTGCTGGAGCATCATTTCCGAAACGAGAATGGCGTATGGATCCCGCGTCCTGCGCCAGGGCAGATCGCGGGCGTGGCGTTGGTACCACTCAATGAGCGCAGCGCCAAACGCTGTCAGTTTCATGCCGCGTCGCGGGCTTGTTTCACAGCCTTCGCCAGCTGTGGATACTCCAGGCTCTTGGCCAGCAGTTGGTCAAGCGAGGCCAGCGCGGGTTGCACAAAATTCAGGAAACGCGGACGGTTTTTTGTTAATCCGAGGAATCCGTACGCACCCAGCGCCTGCATCAATCGCTGGAGTGCACAACGAAGCAAAACGTCGTCAAAGTCACTGTGGACGGGTGTGCCCAGAGCGGCGCGCGTTGATTTGTAATGCTCGATCAGGCTTTCGCGCATTCCTTCGGGAAAGCGGACGTAGGGATCATAGAGCAGTGATGCGATATCATACTCGGGGCGGCCGAGACGCATGCCCTGGAAGTCGATTAAGTAAGCAGCCTCGTCATGAATCAGAATGTTCTGCGATTGGAAGTCGCGATGCACCAGAGTCATTGGCAGCGCGGCCAGATCCTTCGCCAATTGGTGCAACTCGTCTGATGCGCGGAGTGCCTGCTGCTCGTTCGGGGTCCATCCAACCACATCGCCAAGGCAGTGGTCAATGAAGTAGCTTTGTTCCCACAGGTATAGGTGTTCATCAAAGAAGGGCATCAACTCGACGTTCAATTCCACAATTCCTTTCGTATCAAGAGAATGCAGCCTCGCACCTTCCTCGAGGGTGTGCTCGTAGGCGCGGTGCATGGCATCGCGGCGAGCTCGTTGCAGTGTCCAAAGATCCACCTTCCCGAGATCCTGCATGGTCAGGATTCCTTGCTGCGGAAGGTAGTTCAGGACTTTCGGCACTCGTATGCCGTGTGAAGAGAGGAACTCTGCGATAGCGGCATAACGATCGTTTTCATCCATATGCCCCCGGAAATCGCGCATGAGAATCCATGAGTCCCCGGTGCTTCGATGAATGATCCGGTGGAATTCCCGTTCCGAGCCGCCTTTTAAAATTGCCTCCACCCGGAGATCCGTCGCATCGACTGGCAGCAAGTGTTCCGGAAGGTTCAGCTTGGTAGCTGAGGCCTCGGAACTTTCAATCATTGTGTCTTCGGCATTCGTGCAAACGACTGCGCCTTCAAGAACGACGCATCGATCCAGCTTGGCACCGGCTTCAATCCTCGCTCCGGGGCCGATTACGCATTGGTTAACATGAGCGCCCTTGCTCAGCAAAGCGCCGCGGTCGATGAAACTCCCACCTGCGCAATGAGCGCCTGATTCGACCACTGCGACTTCCGCAGCCTCAAAACCATCGCCGATTTTCCGTGCGTGCACCGCGAGGTAGCTTTCCAAAGTGCCGAGATCGTCCCACTCTCCGCTGTCACAAATGCTGCCGGTAACGCGTTGGTGCGGGATGAGAGCGAGCCAATTTTGGACGAGCGAAAACTTCCCCCGTTCTGGCATTGAAGCGATGAGTTCCGGCGTGCCGATGCTGATGCCGGTGAAAAGAAATTCCTGTGGCGGCTCGGTGCCGAGCGTCTTGCGGATATCCGTCACGCATCCCGCTTCGTTGCACGCAACGTGGAGCGGGCCGCCATCCGACCGGAGAATTAGATGCGCCGCAGACTGCGCATTTTCAAAGTCCCGTAGCGCTTCAGCCAATGGCAGATCCGTGAGAATATCGCCGTTGTAGATCCAAAAAGGTTCATCGCCGAGCAGATCGTCGATGTTGCGCACGCCGCCGCCGGTTTCTAGCAAAACCGGCTCGTAGCGGAGCACAACTTCACTTTTGCGATATTCGCCGTTGCCGAAAAGGAATTCGTAGGCTTCGGGCGCGTGATGGGTATTGATGATGAAGCGCTCGACGCCTGCTTCGATCAGGTGATCCATCGCATAGGTGATGAGAGGCTTGCCGCACACCGGCACGAGCGGCTTCGGGAGCCTGTTGGTGAGAGGGCGCAAACGTGTGCCCAATCCGGCACCAAGAACAAATGCGGTCTTAATTTTCAAGCATTAACCTGTCTGGACTAGATGTGGATCGCCAGATTGAATGCTGCGCCAGTCGCTTCATGCACCGCTTCGCTGAGGGTCGGATGCGCGTGAATGGTGGACTCGATCTCTTCATGCGTGGCTTCGAGGTTGATAGCGAGGCCGAGTTCGGCGATGAGCTCGGTGGCTTCGTTGCCGATGATGTGCGCGCCCAGGATTTCTCCGTTGGGTTCGGCGATGATCATTTTGACGAAGCCTTCTTTTTCTCCAACTGCGAGCGCTTTACCGCTGGCCATGAATGGGAATTTACCAACCTTGAACTTGAGTCCCTGCTCGGTGGCTGCGCGCTCGGTGAGTCCGACACTTGCGACCTGCGGCTGGCAGTAAGTGCAGCCAGGGAAAATGCTGATCTTTTTGGGTTTGAAATTGTCGGTGAACATGCCGTCAATGGCCTGGATGGCTTCCCAGCTCGCAACGTGTGCGAGCCATGGCGGCCCAATGATGTCCCCGGCAGCATAGACGCCGCTCATGTTGGTTTCGTAATGGTCGTTGACCTTGAGATAACCGCGCTCGTCAGTTTCGGCTTTATGATTTTGCGGAAGCAACGGTGTAACGCCGATAGCGACCAACGCAATCTCAGCTTCGACGGTCTCTTTTTCTTTGCCCTCAATTTCCAACTTCACTCCGCCATCGGTCGTCGTGGCAGAGGTGACTTTCGTGCTGGTGCGAATCTCGATACCTTGTTTTTTAAGAGATTTTTCAAGAGTCTGGCTGATCTCGGTGTCCTCGATGGGGAGGATGTAGGGCTGCATTTCAATGAGGGTGACTTTGGTGCCGAATGCATTGAAGAAGTAAGCAAACTCAACGCCGATGGCTCCGGCGCCGATGATCACGATGTCCTTGGGCTGCTTTTTGAGGACCATCGCCTGGCGCGCGCCAACGACTTTTTCGCCGTCGAATGGAAGCCCAGGCATTTCGCGATTGCGGACACCGGTGGCGATCATAATCTTCGCTGCGCTGGCCGTGGTCTCTTTGCCATCAGCATCTTTAATGACCACTTTGCCTGGTGCGACTGTGGTGGCCTCGCCGCGGATGTAGTCGATTTTGTTCTTTTTAAAGAGCATCTCAATGCCACCTGCAAGACGGTCGGCAATGCTGCGGCTGCGACCGATCACTTTGCTCCAATCGTAGCTGAGATTGTCGAAGGTGAGTCCGAAGTCCTCGGCGCGTTCGCTCATGAGATGGTAGATCTCGGCATTGCGGAGAAGGGATTTCGTCGGAATGCAGCCCCAGTTGAGGCAGGTTCCGCCCGCACGATCCATTTCCACCACAGCCGCTTTTTTACCAAGTTGGGATGCGCGAATGGCTGCCACGTATCCGGCAGGTCCGCCGCCAATAACAATGAGATCGTAAGTCATAAAAAGGGAAGTTGGGTGATGATTTAGACCAATAACATGCTTGGTGCTTCGAGTAATTTTCGCAGCGCGGCAAGGAACTCAGCTCCGACTGCGCCATCGACAACACGATGGTCAGCGCTCAGGCCGATGTTCATGCGGTGGCCGACGACAATTTCGCCGTCCGCATTGACCACCGGTTTCTTTACGACTGCGCCAATCGCAAGGATGGCAGCTTGTGGCGGATTGATGATCGCGTAGAACGAATCAATGCCGTATGCGCCGAGATTCGAGACGGTGATCGTGCCGCCCTGGTATTCGTCGGGCTTGAGTTTTTTGTTGCGGGCACGTCCGGCAAGGTCCTTCACGCTGGCGCTGATTTCGCGGAGGGATTTTTCCTGCGCATCGCGGATGACCGGAGTGATGAGGCCGTCGTCGATGGCCACTGCGACCGCGAGATTCACGCTGCCGAACTCGGTGAGCTCCTCGGGGCCGTATGCGGCATTCACGCGCGGGACGCGCTGAGCTGCAAGCGCGGTGGCGCGGAGAATGAGATCATTGATGGTGACGCGCTCGAGGCCGAAAGGTTCGCCGTTTTCTTTGAGTTCGGCACGTAAATCGAGGAGCGGCTTGGCGTCGACTTCGATGTTGAGATAGAAATGCGGCAGCGTCGTCTTGCTCTCAAACAGGCGGGAGGCAATGACCTTGCGCATGCCACTGAGGCTGATCTTGCGCTCTTCGCCGCTGGTGGAGGGCAGTGCAGCAGAGGACTTCGGAGTGGGGGCTGGGGCGGATTTTTTGGAGCTGGAGCCACTGGCTATGGCTGCTTCGACGTCCTTTTGAACGATGCGTCCCCCGGGGCCACTGGGTTCCACGTTGGCGAGGTCCACGTTGTTCGCTTCGGCGACTTTGCGGGCGAG
>JBGTCP010000077.1:0-3279 GCA_041748815.1 Chthoniobacterales bacterium | reverse complement strand
AAGTGCATAAAAACGGACGAAAGCGTTCTTTTTTTCCAATATAAAAAAGACAATCCCTCCGATTAACGGAAAAACTGCGGCCAGTCCCGCAGCCAGTGTGGGTGGCAATTCCGAACTGGATGCGCTGCCAGACGCCGCTGCGGCGGATTGAAGCTCGACGGTCGGGGCGGGTGTTCCGGGAGTCGCAGGAGGCGGAGTTGATGGATCAGGCGAGGATGATGGATTGGCTTCGCTCATAGTATGTTTTCCGGTGGATGGTGAAGATTCTTTTTTAAATATCCCCTGCGACATGTCAAGCAGACCTGCTCCAAGCACATGCGCTGCTGTCGATTTTCCCTTGCGAAACGTGGGTCAGCAAAGAATGCTGCGAAACTTCACGCCGGAATAATCAAAAGCTCCGGTTATACCGTGAAGCCTATTATTGATTGCATGAAAGAACTCTCCAAAGCCTACGAACCCCGTGAAGTGGAATCCAGCTGGTATCAGCGCTGGCTTGACGCGGGCTGCTTCACGGCCGATCCGAAGTCCGCCAAGCCCGGCTATTCTATTGTCATCCCGCCGCCCAACGTAACCGGCGTCCTGCACATCGGCCATGTGCTCAACAATACGCTGCAAGACATCCTTGCACGCCGCGCCCGCATGACCGGTCACGAAGTGCTCTGGCTGCCGGGCTCCGATCACGCCGGCATCGCGACGCAAACCGTCGTCGAGCGCACACTCCGCAAAAGCGAAGGCAAAACACGCCACGATCTCGGACGAGAGGCATTCACGGAGCGTGTCTGGGAGTGGAAAGAAAAACACGGCAACATCATTTTCGGCCAATTGCGGAGCCTCGGTTGTTCGCTCGACTGGAGCCGCGAGCGCTTCACAATGGATGAGGATTACTCGCGCCGCGTGGCCGAAGTATTTGTGGATCTTTACAACAAGGGACTCATCTATCGCGGCAAGCGCATGGTAAACTGGTGCCCGGTTTCCCTCACCGCGCTGAGCGACGAGGAGGTCATTTCAAAACCTCAAAAAGGGCTGCTTTATCATTTCAAAGTCGAGATCGTGGAAACGCCCGGCACGTTCCTGGAGATCGCAACAACCCGCCCCGAAACTATCATGGGCGATACCGCCCTGGCAGTGAATCCCGCAGATCCGCGCTACAAGGATCTCATTGGCCTGCATGTGAGACGTGCCCTGCCACGCGGCACGGAGGCTGCAATTCCGATCATCGGCGATGAGGCCGTCGACTTTGAATTCGGCACCGGCGTGCTCAAGGTCACGCCTGCGCACGACAAAGTGGATTACGAAATCGGCCTGCGCCACAACCTCGAGATCATCGATGTCCTGAATCCGGACGGCACGATGAGCAGCGCGGCGGGCGAGGAATTTGCCGGACTCGACCGGTTCGCCGCGCGCAAGCTCGCTGCTGAAACGCTGGAGGAACTTGGCACGCTCGTCAAAGCTGAGCCTTATGAAAACAACGTGGGCTTCAGCGAGCGCGCCGACGTGCCCGTCGAGCCGCGCCTTTCCGAGCAATGGTTCCTGCGCTATCCGCAGGTGGAGACTTCACGCGACGCGGTGCGCAATGGCACAATACGATTTTTCCCGGACCGCTGGGAAAAAGTCTATGATCATTGGCTCGAGAATATTCAGGACTGGTGCATATCGCGTCAGCTCTGGTGGGGCCACCGCATTCCTGTGTGGTATCGAGGTGGGGAGATGCTGTGCCAGGTGGATTCGCCGGGCGACGATTGGACGCAGGATGGCGATGTGCTCGACACGTGGTTCTCGTCGTGGCTCTGGCCGTTTGCGACAATGGACGAGGCCACGCTCAAAAAATTCCATCCCACCAGTGCGCTCGTGACCGGATGGGACATTCTGTTTTTCTGGGTCGCCCGCATGATCATGGCCGGCTACGAATACGAAAACGTTGCTCCGTTCCGCGATGTTTACTTCACCGGGATGATCCGCGACCACAAAGGCCGCAAGATGTCCAAGAGCCTGGGTAACTCACCCGACACGCTGGAGCTCATCGGCAAGTATGGAGCCGATGGATTGCGCTTCGGCCTGCTCCGCATTGCTCCGCAGGGTGCCGATATCCGCTTCGATGAAAAACAAATCGAAGAAGGCCGCAACTTCGGCAACAAACTCTGGAACGCCTGCCGCTACCGGCAAATGCAAGGACCATCCGCGGCGCGCCCGGACCTCGATGGCTTTGACCTCCCGATCCAATGTCTCAACATCCTCGGCAAGCTAGATGCGCTCGTTCACAAAATCGACGACGCCTACGGGACCTACCGGTTCAACGAAATTTGCCAGGGCCTCTACGACTTTTTCTGGAGCGATTACTGCGACTGGTTTGTCGAGGCATCCAAGCCCGCGATCCTGAACGCCGATTCACCCGACCGTGATGCGATATTGAAAACAATGGATGTCGTGCTGCACACATTCCTGCGGCTCCTGCATCCCTACATGCCGCATATCACCGAGGAACTCTGGGAAACGCTTGGCTTCGAGGCCGATTCCCATGGCAAAAATTTCCTCATGTATGCTGCGTGGCCCGGGTCCCCGCTTCCCGCATCCATTGAGAAGCAGGCTCTCACTGCCGCGATGCAGCAGACCGCCGCACTTTACGAAAGCGTCTATCAAGCCCGCAACCTGCGCGCCGAATACCGCATCGCCTCGAATCAAAAGGTAAACCTTGTCCTCAAGCCATCACGCGAGCTGAATGATCAGGAAATGGCAACCTTCAGCGGACTCGCAGGAGCCAAAGAATGCCAGGTAAACTCTGACTTCCTGCCGGAAAAGGGCACACCCGTCGTGCTCACTCCGCTGGGTCAGCTCTTTATGCCGCTCACCGGACTTGTGGATCCCGCCGCCGAGCGCGAGCGCATCAGCAAAGAGATCGACAAAACCCGTGACGAACTGGAGAAAGCCCGCAAAAAGCTTTCCAATTCCAACTTCGTGGATAATGCACCGCCCGAGGTCGTTGCCGAGCACCAGCAGCGCGCCACCGACTTTGCTGCACGCCTCGAGCAACTCAACAAAATGCGCGACGCTCTCGATTAACCATGTCCAAGCTCACCCCCATGATGGAGCAATACCAGGGCATCCGGAAGGACCTCCCCCCGGATGCTCTGCTCCTTTACAGGCTGGGTGATTTTTATGAAATGTTCTTCGAGGACGCGAAGGACGCTTCCGCGCTTTTGAATGTTGCCCTCACAAAACGCAATGGCATTCCCATGTGCGGCGTGCCCTACCATGCCGCGCAGGGTTACATTGCAAAGCTCA
>JBGTCP010000076.1:0-8259 GCA_041748815.1 Chthoniobacterales bacterium | reverse complement strand
GCGGAAAGCATTAAGCGCTGGCCGGTGAAAGTGCAGGAACGCTCAACACGGAGCAGTCAGGAGAACTACGCCATGGACGCGATCATGCGCGATCTGGATTTCATCCTTCAAAATCAGCAAACTGAAGATGGCGGGCTGCACATTTACACAACCATCGATCCCATCATCATGAAAACTGCTGAAGGGGCCTTGGACGGTCACTTAACAAAAGTGGAGTCAGCATCAGGATTCCCCCACCCGCGCAGGACCGCCTTCAGCGATGAACAGCGGGAAACCGAGGAGGCACCGCGCTATGTGCAGGGCTCCGTGGTGGTGATTGATAACAGGACGGGCGCGATTCGGGCGTTGGTGGGAGGTCGCGATTATCGCGAGAGTAAATATAACCGGGCCATCCATGCGATGCGGCAGGTGGGCTCGACGTTTAAGCCATTTGTCTACGCGGCTGCCTATCAACGCGGGCTCTTGCCCGTGACCATGGTCTCCGACGCCCGCATTGCTCCGGGTGAGATCCGCTCAGTTTCCACGAACTGGAGCCCATCGAATTCCGATGATGCTTACGGCGGATTCGAGCCGGCGGCTGCGGGACTGACCCGCTCCCGTAATACGATGAGCGTGCGCGTGGGAGAGGCGGCTGGACTGGATGAAGTGCTCGGCCTTGCAGAAGCTGCTGGTCTTGGCAATGAGATCCCCAGAACACCGGCGGTGTATCTCGGTGCATTCGAAACCACCCTGAAAGATCTGACCTCGGCCTACAGCATTCTTGCCAACGAGGGCGAGCGCCGACAAAGCTTTATCATCGAACGCATCGACGATCCCTCCGGGGAAACCATTTACAAAGCGGCGCACATTCGTACGCAGACCATGGAGCCGGGCATCGCCTTTATCACGACTCAGAATTTGAAAGACGCAGTGGAACGCGGCACCGGTGCCAGGGCGAAATCGTTGGGGGTCACTTTCCCGGCAGCAGGGAAAACCGGCACCACGAATGATTATACCGATGCGTGGTTTGTGGGTTACACATCCACGCTGACTTGCGGTGTGTGGGTGGGAATGGATCGGCCTGGTCAAATCATGTCGCGTGGATTTGGCGGCACACTTGCGCTGCCAATCTGGGCGGAAGTGATGGTCGCAGCGACAGGCGATCAATATCCGGCCCGTGAATTTGAATACTCTGGGCAGCTGCAGCAGGCAATTGTGTGTGCCGTTTCCAGCCAGAACGCGACCACCTCATGCCAATCGCATCGCACAGCAGTTAATATCAATTTGCCGGCCTCCGCAGTTCCTCGCACAAATTGCAGCATTCACATCGGCCAGATGGCAACGGAAGTTCATCAGGAGCGCCAGCAGCGCAGACGTGAACCCAACTTCTTCCAACGCCTTTTCCGCAGGCGATAGAATGCTGTCTCGAGAGGGTGTGCCAGCATCATTCCTGTGTCAGCATTGGCTTCAACGCTCTCCACATTCCGGCTGCGATGATTTTTTGCCCGGCGGCATTGGGATGAATGAGATCAGCAAGGTTCAGCTTGGGATCACCAGCGAGACCTTCCAGTAGAAATGGATAGCGTGCGCTGCCCGTTTCATCAGCAACCCGCGCAAAGATGGCGTCATATTTTTCGACATACTCTTTTCCCATGCTCCCCGGCATGCGCATCCCTGCGAGCAAAACTTTCAACTCTGGCTGGAGCTTTTGAGCTTTTGTGATGATCTGCTTTAAATTATCGGCAGTGACATCCGGGCTCACGCCGCGCAATCCATCATTGCCACCGAGAGCGACTACCAGAATCTCTGCGCCGTCCTGCAATGCCCATTCAACGCGACTAAGTCCACCTGAGCTGGTGTCGCCACTGATGCCGGCATTGACCACCTCGTACGCCAGCCCCTCGCTGGTAATCTGTTGCTGCAGCAAAGCCGGGTAAGCTTCACTGACATCCAACCCGTATCCGGCGGTGATGCTATCACCAAGGATGACAATCCTGCCGCGCCCGTCACTGGCGGTTGCATCCTGCGACATGCCGCACCATAGTGGCAGGCTTGCACAAAGGGCCAACCTGCAGGCGCGTCCAGACTTTATCCATGAATTCATCAGCCAACATTAGCTCAACCTCAGCATCTGTCCAATCCGCGACCACCGCTTTGGTGCTCAAACTCAGCAAGGTCACTAAAACCTACCACACTGCCGGGCACTCCCTCACGGTATTGAACGACGTGAGTTTCGAAGTGGGAGCGGGCCAGACTTGCGCAATCGTTGGACCGTCCGGCAGTGGCAAAACCACTCTACTCGGGCTCAGCGTGGGGCTGGATGATCCTGACACCGGCGCGGTGCACCTCGCGGGACAGGAACTTGGCGAAATGAATGAAGACCAGCGTGCAGCTCTGCGGCGGGATGAGGTGGGATTTGTTTTTCAGAATTTCCAACTCATGCCCACCCTCACTGCTTTAGAAAATGTAATGATCCCGCTGGAGCTGCGTGGCGACCGGTCGGGCGCGAAAGCCGCAGCAGAGCTGCTGGGCAAGGTGGGCCTTGGTGACCGGACCCGTCATTATCCTTCGCAACTCTCCGGCGGCGAGCAGCAACGCGTTGCTCTGGCGCGGGCCTTTATCCATGAACCCGCCATCCTCTTTGCCGACGAACCCACTGGCAATCTGGATCGCGAAACCAGCGAGCCCATTGTCGAAATGCTCTTCGATTTAAATAAACATCACGGCACCGCGCTGGTGCTGGTCACGCATGACGACGAACTGGCTTCGCGGGCGCAGCGAACGATCCGCATGCGTGCGGGGCGGGTCGTTGAAGAGATTGTGAATGCTTGAGCGGATGAACTGGATCGCGCAACTCACAAATTCCTGGGTCTGGGTCATGGCGTGGCGCGACTCCCGCCGCGAGCGCGGACGACTCGCACTCTTCGCGGTCTCCATGGTCATCGGCATCAGTGCGATGACGGCCATTCACACATTGAAGGAGGATGCTGAAGCGGCAATAGCGAATCAGGAAAAAGCCTTACTGGGCTCCGACCTGCAAATTAGCAGCCGGCAGCCATTTGAGGTCGATTCCGTGCAGCAAATCGCAGTGGTAGCTGATGCGATTGCCAGCGAAACCGGCCTTGCATCGATGCTGCAATTCCCGCGCACAGGCGATGCACGACTTGTGCAGGTGCGTGCCTTCGAAGGGCGGTTTCCGTTTTACGGGGCAGTGGAAACAGATCCTGCGAATCGGTGGCAAGCAATCACCCAGGAAGGCGCTATGGGCGTGCTCGTCGAGCAGGCATTGCTGGATCAATTCGGCGCAGAGATCGGTGAGACGGTTCGGTTGGGCGAACTGGAAGTCGAGGTGATTGGCATCATCCGCAAGCCGTTGCCGCGGAGCGGACGATTCAGCGGATTTGCTCCGGAAGTCTATGTTCCGATGGAGGCACTACGCTCTTCGGGGTTGCTAGGTGCCACAGTACTCGCGACACATCATCTCCACATTCTGGGCGATGGTGAGGCCGTGAAGGCGTTTCTGGATTCGCAGTTCGCGGATGAATCGTGGCGCACAGAGACGCCGGAAAGCCGACGTGAGACTCTCGGTGATGCTGTGGAAAATTTCCGCCAATTTCTCTCATTGCTCGCGATGAGTGCACTGGTGCTGGGTGCGATCGGTGTGGCATCCGCGATCCATGCGCATCTCAAACGGCGGGTGCAATCGGTCGCGATCCTGCGTTGCCTGGGAGCAAGCGGGAATCTCGCCTCGGCGATTTATCTGGTGCAATCCGCGGTGCTTGGTCTGGTAGCCGCGTTCGCTGGCACGGTGGTGGGTGTGGGGCTTCGTCAGGTGGTGCTTTGGCAATTACGCACGCGCACCGATTGGGAAATCGGCGCGGGGATTCCGTGGGACGTGGTGTTGCAGGCATCGCTGGCTGGTCTGGGTGTCTGCGTGGCGTTTGCTCTGCTTCCGCTACTTCGTGTGCGAAAAATTCTGCCGATCACTGCGCTGCGGCAATCGACGCAAGCAGAAGTGAAATCCACCGGACGACTCGCGACTTTTGGCGTTTTGCTAATCCTCACGGCATCTGTGTTTGGTCTTGCATGGTTCAACACCTCTGATGCGTTGCGTGCGCTGATTATGACCGGCGGACTGATCGTGGTGTTTGCGTTTCTCTGGGCGGTCTCCCGGCTACTGGTGTGGGCGACCCGGCATTTCACGAGTGCTTCCTGGCCATATCCGCTGCGGCAGGGACTTTCCAACCTGCATCGCCCGAATAACCAGACATTACTTTTTCTACTATCCATCGGACTGGGCACCTTTCTTTTGCTTACGATTTTATTTGGGCGCAATCTGATTGTTGAGCGCACCAGCACCGCAAACACCGAAGACGGGCCTTCGATTTACCTCGTTGATGTACAAGCGGGTCAGGTCGATGGCGTGGTGGACTTGCTGGAAGAGCTCGATTTGCCCACGCTGGAAAGCGCCTCCATGATCACCATGCGCCTGGAATCGGTGAAAGGCCGCAGCACCACCGAGTTGATGGAAGAGGGCGCGGTGCCCCGATGGGTTCTGCAGCGCGAGTTCCGCTCGACGTATCGTGAGACACTCAATGCGACGGAAAAGATCGTGTCTGGCAATTGGCCACCCGTTTGGAGCGGCGGATCAGGGCCAGTTCCCGTCTCGCTGGAGGCGGACCTCGCTGCAGATCTTTCGGTCTCGATTGGCGATGCTTTCAGCATGAACGTGCAGGGCCGGGTGATTGAATGTGTGGTCGGCAGCATCCGTGAAATCGATTGGAGCCGATTCAACCTCAACTTTTTTATGCTCTTTCCCAATGGAGTTCTGGAAGGTGCACCCGGATTTCATGTGGTCACCTCGCGGTTGGACGAGGGAGATTCCTCGGGAGCGCTGCAAAGCCGCATCGCAGAAGTATTCCCGGGGATCAGCGTGATTGATTTGGCCTTACTGCTGGAAACAGTGCGCACGATTATTGGCCGTATTTTAATGGTCGTGGGAGTGCTATCCGGTTTTTCCCTGGCTGCCGGACTCCTTGTGTTGATAGGCACTTTGTGGAACGGGCGCGATGCGCGGCAACAGGAGGCGGGGCTTCTCAGGGTGCTGGGTGCCTCCCGCGCTCAGATTCAGTCCATACTGACGGTGGAATATGCAGCGCTGGGCATATTAGCCGGACTCGCTGGCGCGCTGCCGGCAATTGCCGCCAACCTTGCAATGGCGGTTTTTATTTTCAAGGCGTCTCCCTGGCCATCCCTGCCACTGGTTGGGGCGGCGATTGTTCTCTGTGCTGTCGCATCAATTCTGGCTGGACTTGCAATCGGCCAGGGTGCGAGTAATGCACCTGCAGATGCGATACGTTCCAGCTGAAAGATCGGAAAAAGTTTCACAAGCCATCTGTGCGATTCTGGTCGTCGCACTCCTGAGTGCCTGCGCTCCTGATGATCATCAGAAAATCGTAGAATTCGATGACTCATCAGACCCGCTCGACACACCGACATCCGTCAAAGCAAGCTACGAAGTCACGACGTCGCGGATCAACCACGGCAGCGGCAGCTCCAAAAGCGATGATGCGTTCTTTGACATTTCAACGGTCGACATCCGCCCCGGAGACGACGGGGAAGAATCTGCGGAAATAGCAAAGCAGGTGGCACAGCGGCTGGCCGCATCCTCGATCCTCAGGTCCACTCGCTATGTGCCTTTTGAAACTGAGCCTGAAGTAGGTTCTCAGGCGCCGGGTGCCACTTTTGAAATCGCCGCGAATCTCAATACGTCACAAAAAACACCTATTACCCGTGCGGCCTCATTAACCGGCACTTTTCGTGGCGGATCGATTTTGTGGAATTCTAACAACACACTGAGCAGCAACCAGGATGCTCCGGTGAACTCCCACACTATGAGTGGCGAATTTGAGTTCGAGAGTCAGTACGGCGGAATCCGGTTGGGCGGCAATCATCCGCTCATCGATAAAGCAGCTCAGGAAATTGCCGATAAACTGGGCGAACACATGAAAGCCTTGATCGGCGACCAACCGCAGCCGGGGCAATATCCGGAATACTTCTATCCAGAATTTGCACCTGCTCCAGAATTCGCCTTTCTTCAAGGTGCGAAGCTCGTGGAAGCTCACCGGGGACTTTTCGTTAGCAACGATTCCACTTGGAAATTGAAAACGGGTGAAGATCTCGGATCATCATTCGATGCAGTGCAGAAGGAACTTGAGGCACTCGATTGGCACATGGACACACGGGACGAAGGCGAGCAGGTTTCAATGTTGCGCCTCACAAAAGAGTCCGGCTATTTGCGTGCGGAGTTTTTTCCGCCTTCCCGGTTCGGGGTTTCAAGCGGACCCGAACCCGAAAGCGATGAGTTTATTCTCCGGTATCGCCACTTTGCACCAGCAGGTTTCCGGGACGCTGCAATCAGAAAACTGCTGGATGCTGAAGATGCGACGCTGGCTCAGTTGCTTCCGTTTGCCCGCAATATCCGTGATCCGGAAGACTCCGCAAAATTGCTGCGATTGATGGAAACATCCTCGACCACACCCTCGTTGGTGTATTTGCGTCAGTGGAAAGCAGCACACCAAAAACCATGGCCTCAGGAAGTTCTGCGTCGTGCATTCTGGGGAAGTTTCGAAGACCGCAACGGAGACGACTTTGAGAAAATTCTCCGGCAAGCCGATGGTGATTTCGATATGGATTCTTTAGCGGAGATCGAAATGTGGAACCCGGCGGAATTTGTCGCATGGGGGTGGGTGGATGTCTCGAGCACTCAGCGGATGAAGCATGAGAATGTGCTGAACCGGAAGATTACGTTGTTCGATCCCGAAGATCCTCAACGGGTCAGATGGATATGTTTGTCGGAGGGGGCAACACCTGGCACTTTCCGTTATGAACAAGGCAGCGCTGAGCGGGACCAATTACGCCGCAGCGGGATGTCCTGGGGCAGCTTCGATTCGGTGCCCGTAGAGGGGGTCATTTCCACAGGATTGTCGCAATTCGGTGGCCCACAGATCGGTGTGATTTTTACTCAGCGGGAAGGCGTGTGGCATTTGGAATTTGAGGCGGATTGATTCGGTGTACTCCGTTGTTTCCAAAGGTGCCCACTTGTCGCATATTGCGGATATGAATGATGCTGAAAAGGACGCAACGATGGCGGTGTTTCTTGATTTGGAAAACATTGCCCTCGGCGCCAAGGAGGCAAAATTTCCACGCTTTGAAATCAAGCGAGTTCTGGAGCGGCTGCTTCTTCGCGGGCACATAGTGGTGAAGAAAGCCTACTGCGATTTCGACCGGTATAAAGAGTTCAAGCGCGATTTGCATGAGGCTGCATTCGAGCTCATCGAGATCCCGCATCTCCGGCAATCGGGAAAGAATTCCGCTGATATCCGGATGGTGGTTGATGCGCTGGACCTGTGTTATACCAAAACGCATTTGGACACATTTGTGATTCTCAGTGGAGACTCGGACTTTTCTCCTCTTGTGAGCAAACTACGGGAGAATGCGAAAACGGTGGTCGGAGTGGGTGTGAAAAACTCGTCCTCGGATCTTTTCATTAATAATTGCGACCAGTTTTTGTATTACGACGACCTGGTGCGTGAGAGCCCTGCGCGCAAACCACGGCCGGTCAAACCGAAGCCGCCCCAACCGGTTGATAACGCCGACGAGGCGAAAGAAGGCCCCTCTCTGGAGCAGGCTTTGGAGCAGGTCGCCGCCACGCTGGCCGCAATTCAGGAGGAAAAAGGGGAGGATTACCGCATCAGCGGATCCATGATGAAACAGGCATTGCAACGGCGCAATCCCGGCTTCAACGAACGTGCTCACGGCTTTAAGTCGTTCAAAGAACTCCTGCGCAGCGCGGAAAAGAACGAAATTCTGAAAGTCGAGATCGACGAAAAATCCGGGAATCTGTCCGTGCGTGCGGTGGATGACGTGAAGCCCGATAATATTCCGTTTTGAGGTTCATCGCGCACCGGGCCACCAAGTGGAATAGCGTTCAAAAGGAAATCGCTCGCGCCAAGTCCGCAAAGCACGCCAAGGATTCACAGCAGGCGGATAAGTATCACTCGCTGAATTCACTCAGCGCGCTCCGAATCTGCTCATACAATCCTGGCAACCACTCCGGGCCATCCACGGCGACACTACTTTCAGGGCGGCGCAGATCGTAAGGCGCTACAATGACTTCCACGTTTTCCCTGCCCACTTCAGAAACCAAATAAAAGAGTTCCTCGATCCCACGGTCACCAATAGCGATGCAGCCGATGGTCACCGCCTTGCCGTGAATAA
>JBGTCP010000075.1:0-3268 GCA_041748815.1 Chthoniobacterales bacterium | reverse complement strand
TTGCATTGGCCTGGCTGCCAGCGTTCCATCGGTGTTCTGAAGTTTTCCCCCACGGCACGCTCCAATGTCTAATTTTCAACAATTCAGCCACGCATTGTAATTTTTTAACCACACAAAAAATCGCCGCCCTGCTTGCGCAAGGCGGCGTTGGTTGAGATTTATCTGCTTAGTGGCGATTAAGGAAGCGGCACTGTGGCGATGGTTTGCAGGATGCGGCTGGCGATCTTGTAGGGGTCGCCTTGTGAGTTGGGACGACGATCCTCAAGGTAGCCTTTGTAGCCGGCGTTGATGAAGCTGTGTGGCACACGGATGGAGGCGCCACGGTTGGCAATGCCGTAGTTAAACTTATCGATGGACTGCGTCTCGGGGAGGCCTGTGAGGCGGAGATGGTTATCCGGGCCGTAGACGGCGATGTGCTCGTCGCGGTATTTATCAAAGGCTGCCATGAGGGCTTCGAAGTATTCTTTGCCGCCGGTCTCACGCATGTATTCGGTGGAGAAGTTAGCGTGCATGCCAGAGCCGTTCCAATCACCACGGATCGGCTTGCAGTGAAGCTGGACGTCGACACCGTAGGCTTCGCAGACGCGAGCCAGGAGGTAGCGGGCCACCCAAACCTCATCAGCAGCTCTCTTGGAGCCTTTGCCGAAGATCTGGAATTCCCACTGGCCTTTGGCCACTTCGGCGTTGATGCCTTCGTGGTTGATGCCGGCTTCGAGGCAGAGGTCGAGGTGTTCCTCGACGATTTCACGGGCAACGTCGCCCACGTTTGCGTAGCCAACGCCGGTGTAGTATTCGCCTTGAGGATTCGGGAAACCTTCGCTTGGGAAGCCGAGCGGTTTGCCATCTTTAAAGAGGAAATATTCCTGCTCAAATCCAAACCAGGTATCCGGGTCATCCAGGATGGTGGCGCGGGAATTTGAGGGATGTGGTGAGCCGTCTGGCATCATCACTTCGCACATCACGATCACGCCGTTTTTGCGGGTGACATCGGGATAGTGTGCCACCGGCAGCAGTACGCAGTCGGAGCTTTGGCCTTCGGCCTGGCGGGTGGAGCTTCCGTCGAAGCCCCAATTTGGCAGCTGATCGAGGGTGGGGAAGCTGTCAAATTCCTTGACCTGTGTTTTGCCGCGAATGTTTGCAACCGGCTCATATCCGTCGAGCCAGATGTATTCTAACTTATACTTTTCCATATTACTGATTTGGGTTTGTTGAGGTGAAGTGGACTGCGCCGGGGACATCCATTTCGAGTTGTTGTGTTTTTACCATCTTGCCTGAGATTCCGGCTTTCCGCGTCATTAGCAATTTCCATGCCCTTTGTCATTACGGAAACTATTTCACTGACAATTTTTCTTCGTTTTGGCAGCTTGGGCGTGATCCTATCATGACCGCGTCGTTCAAAAAAGCCCCATCTGTCACCATCGGCATCCCGTGCCGGAATGCGGCGCAGTGGATCCGGGGATGCATTGAAAGCGCGTTGGCTCAGGAGGATGTCGACGTGCAGGTTGTGGTGGTGGATGACGGCTCGACGGATGGCTCGCTCGCCGTGATCGAAAGTTTTGGCGATGCGATCACGGTCGTGAAGGGAACAGGCGAAGGCGCCCCTGTGGCGCGCAACCGGGCTTTGGAATTGGCCACCGGGACGTGGATTCAATTTCTCGATGCGGATGATTATTTGTTGCCGCGCAAAGTGGCGACCCAGATTCAGGAGGCTGCGGATTTTGCGGATGGCGTGGTGCCGTATTCTCCGGTGCTGCAGGAATTCTGGCGGGACAGCAAAGCCGCTGAGCCGGTGGCAGAGCACATCGACACCTCGCTCACCGTTGAGTCGCAATGGCTGCTTTGGCAGTTGCCACAGACATCGGGGCCGCTTTGGCCGACAAAGGTCCTGCGGGAAGTGGGTGGATGGAAAGCCGGCCAGCCGTGCTGCCAGGAACACGAATTGTATCTCCGCACTCTGAAAAACGGAGTCCGTTTTTCATTCACTCCGTCAGCGTTGGCAGTCTACCGACTGTGGTCGGAGGACACTCTCTGCCGCAAAAATCCGGCACAGGTCATTCAGGTGCGCGCTGGACTAATTGCTGAGATGTTGGACTGGCTGACATCGGAAAACCGGCTGCTGCCTGAGCACGAGGAGGCTGCCCGGCGCGTGCTCTTCGAGTCCGCCCGCAGTCTTGCGGTGCATGATCCCGATGCAGCGGTGAGATTTCACGACGAGTGGAAAAATCGAGGTCTCATCGCACCCTCCGGTCCGGCAGCTCCGGCGCTTTACCGGTTACTTTATCAAACTCTGGGATTTCCATTTGCGGAGCGCATTGCGAGGTTGCGGCGATGAAGCAGCTGCCTCACACGATTGTGATCGCCACTTATGAACGGGGGGAGGAAATGAAGCTCGCTCTGGACAGCGTCGTGACATCGACCCGCCAACCGGAAGCAGTGATCGTTGTGGATTCATCACGCTCGACTGGCGTGCGCGAGGTGGTGGAGAGTTTTGCTGACAAACTCCCTGTCTCGTGGCACGCGGGCGAGATAGCAAGCGCGGCGGGTCAGCGAAATCAGGGCACGCGCATGGTGACCACTCCGCTGGTGGTGTTTATGGATGATGACTCCATCCTGCGCCCGGACACGTTGGAGCTGATGCTGGCGGCGTTCGATGAGGATGCGGAGGAACGGATCGGCGGGATTGCAGCAAGAATGGAGGGGTTTCAGCACTCGCCGCCGAAGGGATTGCTGTGGTGGTATTACCGGATCCAAGCGGGTTATTCGCACCCGGATTATGGTGGCAAATGTTTTGCCCCGGGCATCAATTGTTTGCCCACCTATGCGGAGGGATCCCCAGTTTTGATTCCGGGCGACTGGCTGCCGAGCACGTGCCTAGCTTACCGGACATCCACGTTTCTAGAGCACAAATTTCCGGCGTTTGAGGGCTATAGTTTCATGGAGGATGTGCATGTTTCCTCCAGGGTGAAAAAAACGCACGATCTGTATTTTCACCGGGATGCGTATTTTGTGCACTTGGATGCGGGGAGCGAATTCAAGCGCGACCGCCGCGGGTTGGCGGCAAGCAGAATCCGGCATCAATACGCTTTTGCGAGGGATGTGCTGGGCTGTTCAGGGCTCTTCTTTGAAGTGAAGTTTTTCCTGCACCGGGTGTTCGCGACAGTGGCAATTTTCCGCAGCGGCAACCGGCAGAAACGGGAGGAAATCCAAGGTACGTGGGCTTCGGTGCGGCAGGACGGGTGATCTCGAAGCATGTGCGGGACAAGCTTTT
>JBGTCP010000074.1:0-1941 GCA_041748815.1 Chthoniobacterales bacterium | reverse complement strand
TCGCGGCCCTCGCTCACAGCGGACCGCACCACCGAGCCGAGCGCGGGTGCGAGATTTGCATTGAGCACCCATTGCTTACCCGAAGCCGCCGCCTTCCCGACAATCTCCGCATCATCCAATCCCGCAATCATCCCCGGCACCTCGCGCAAAGCCGCCGCACACAGCGCCTGCTTCTGATTGCCCAACCATCCCGCAGCATACGCTGCATAATCCAGCGACTGACATTTCGCTTCCAGATGCTCAGCAGTGAGGAAGTTGGCTTCCATAAAATCCGCCAGTGATTCCGCCACACGTTTCTGGTTGTTCGGAAGAATCGCCGTGTGTGGAATCGGAATCCCCAGCGGATGCCGGAATAACGCCACCACCGCAAACCAATCCGCCAGCGCCCCAATCGTAGCCGCTTCGCAAAATGCCCGCACCCACGAAAGCCAAGGCGTCTCCGCCTCACCGATTCGCGCAAGTGTCATCCCCGTGGCGCACACAACAAGTGCCCCCAGCGCCCACGCCCGCATGCGCTGCAATTTTTGTTCCGATGAAACTGGATCTCCCACGCCACATCCCTACACCGCATTAAGTCTCCCGACAAGAATCTCAACCTGTCCGCTTGCATTGGGTTGTGAGGGAAGAACCAACGTCCATTGGCAGCGGGCGGATTCGTTTCTTGGACAGGATTCGCAGGATTTTCAGCATGGACAGGATTTTTAGCATTGTAGAAAGGCATTCTGGGCAAATGTCGTTGCACCAAACGTGAAAATTTAATCATCGCATTTGGGCGCTGGCTCAGCTCGGCTGTGCCGGAGTTTATTCCGGCCGGACATACCGCCGCGCATCAAGTTTTGGGATTTTGATTCAGTGGCACCAATCGCTGCCGAGCCACTAGCTGCGATCTCCAGATCGCAGAGATAGCAGGCTGGCAGCCCTTGCACGCCTGCAACAGAATTGACGTGGCCAATTTTTACAAAAGTTAATTCGCGGCGGTATAGATCAGTGGCTTAAGCCCAAAATGGGCTAAATCCCATAGCCCAGGGCGAGACCGGTCTCGGCCGGGCTCTCCCTAGGTCCACCGATACAAATCGACCCTGCCCTGTATGGGCAGCATCCTCGACCGCCCATCAGTTGGTATCCGCTGCTGCGGGCCTCACTTGAGAAAATTTTTAAAGTCCTCGAGTCGAACAATCTGAACTGACACCCGCAAAATACCAATTTCCGGAGGAGCATCACTCTCTCTTGAGCTCGCAATGATCGTAATAAATCGAATGTCAGTTTCAGAGATCTCAGCACGGTGGATTTTATAGAGTCCTGCGGCGCCTGAGTTTAGAAATAACTTAACAAACGCCGCGCTATCCCAAGTCGGTGATAGCGGGCTCACCTCATCATTCAATTCAAGCAACTTGAGAAAAAATTCCAGTGAGGACTCATAATTCACATCCGGAATTTTCAATCTCTGCGTGGAGATTAAATACTTTTCCCGATGTTCTGAAATTGAATTCTTTTTCCCAATTCCCAGAAACATGGGCACTCCATTTTCCACGACATAGGACGTGATGAATCCATCTGCGACGTCGAAGGGCACATCCAGTTCCAAAGCGCTGTCGCCGAAAAGCTCGTGCACCATGGCAGCAGACTCTTCAGCAGCTTTGCTCGCTTCGACTTCGCCAGCCTTGCACGCGATATCACTACAAAAAACAAGGCATGCCAGAGCGAATAGTTGCGAGCTTCGTGGATGTTTCATAACTGATCGGGAACCTCACTTTTCAACTTGAGAAACTTTCAATTTAAATTTCCGGAACAACTCTGGCGTGGGAGCCAAAACTACCTCACGTCGCGAGTTAATCTTTGCCATGGTCTGGCAGGTCACACGGTTTGCATTCGCAGGGCCGGGGTAACCCCAGCACCTGCCGGAGTTGCCCGCGCAACTGTTCCGTGATCTTGCCATCCGGG
>JBGTCP010000073.1:0-2306 GCA_041748815.1 Chthoniobacterales bacterium | reverse complement strand
CTTGTGGGCGTTGGTTGCCTCGTCGATAGCTGCAGGCACTGCGAACACTGCGAGGCGGGTTTGGAGAATTATTGCATGGAAGGCATGCAGGGCGGCACCTACATGGGCGTGGAAAAACAAACCGGCAAACCCACCCAGGGCGGCTACTCCACTGTGATAGTAGTGGACGAGAATTATGTCCTGCGCATTCCCGGAAGTTTGGACGCTTCGAAAGCCGCGCCGCTTCTTTGCGCGGGCATTACCACCTACTCGCCGTTGAAGGATTGGAATGCCGGTCCCGGCAAAACCGTTGGCATCGTGGGCTTGGGCGGGCTCGGCCATATGGGCGTCAAACTCGCTCACGCAATGGGGGCGAAAGTTATTCTTTTCACGACATCCCCGGACAAGGTCGCGGATGGTAAGAGGCTGGGCGCTGATGAAGTGGTGATCTCCAAAGACGCAGATCAAATGGCGGCCTATGCTGGTCAGCTCGATCTCATCGTTAATACGGTTGCCGTGTCACATGATTTGGATCCTTTTATTAATTTGCTCAAGCTCGACGGCACAATGGTATTGGTCGGCGCTCCGGCAACGCCGCATCCATCGCCACAGGTTTTCCCGCTTCTCATGCAACGCCGCTCCATTGCGGGATCAGCGATTGGCGGGATTCAAGAAACCCAGGAAATGCTGGATTTCTGCGCTGAGCACGGCGTGTTGCCGGATGTTGAAATGATTCCGATGCAGGACATCAATGATGCGTGGGCCCGCGTGGAGAAGAGCGATGTGAAATACCGTTTCGTCATCGACATGGCTTCGCTCAAGTCCGCTTGAAAATCTCTGTACGATAAAAAACGAATCCAACAGGTTCGGCTCGTTCTAAGGCAGCGGCTTGAGATCGGCTCAGCAAGCTCGCGGCCAGGCGGTCGGCAATGGAATCTCCGTTGTACAGCTTTTCGGTGAGATCATACGCCCGCAGAGACGCAGAGGCGCGGAGAATGATGCTTTGAGGAAGAGAACGACATCGGTCCACATGCTTCAATCCTCGGTCAGCGTGCAGCAAGGAGCTTGAGTATATTGGCGTTGCCTCACACCGCAGGCAATCTCGGCGCTGGGATAAGGGGGTCGCTCTCTTTCGGTAGAGATTTCCTTCCAGTTGGATAACATGCGGATCTCCGGGAGCGGCGGCGGCGAGGCGGATGGCAATGGACTCACAACTTCCTGGCTTTTCCAGAAAAACAAACTCGCGCAGAGACGCTGAGACGTAGAGAATGCCATTGCTATGAACGAGAACGATATTGGCACGAAAGTGCTTCAATCCGCGATCAATGTGCACCGGGAGCTTAGGCCAGGACTTCTGGAGACTGTTTATGAGGTGATCCTCGCGCGGGAATTGTCGGATCTCGGTTTGCAGGTCGAACGGGAGGTCCCTGTTCCAATCCTGTATAAAGGAATTCGATTCAATGAAGGATTCCGTGCCGATATTATCGTTGAGAAGAAGGTGCTTCTGGAACTGAAGTCCGTCGAGCGGATCCTGCCGGCGCACAAGAAACAGGTTCAAACCTATCTCCGGCTCACCGGTCTGAAGCTGGGATACCTCCTGAACTTCGGGGAAGCCGTTGTCAAAAACGGAATCACCCGCTGCGTGAATGGACTGCCTGAGGACACATTCCCACAGGACCCCGTCGAACTCTGAATGCTCATCAAAACTCAGCGCCTCAGCGGGACCCCCTCCCCTTTGCTGGATACTCGGAACAATCATATCCCGCAGAGACGCAGAGGCGCGGAGAATTAAACTGACAAGGAAAGAGAGTGACATTTGGTCCACAAAGGCTTCCATTCGCGAGCGGTGCACCGAGAGCTTGGATCATTAAAATATAAAACTCTGCGTCTCAGCGTCTCTGCGGGAACCCTCTCTTTCTCATTTCGGTGTGTCGTCATGTGCCCAAAGCAAAAGGCATAAATGCCCATAGGCCTGGGGTGGGATCATCCAACCAAATAGCTTTTGTGAATATTTGCAGTCCACTTCGATTCCCGCGATTTGGTAGTCGAGGACAGAACCGTCTTCGAATTCAAACTCCCGGTGAAGATTGATTTCAAAAAAACGCTCCGGCATATTTTTGCTCCGTTTTTGCCTTCACGAAAGTGGGCCGCTCTGCCACTATAACTCAAGTAATGGGATCCCAAGATGTCGCCAACACTCATCGCCGACCGCTCCAGGCTTTGCTCTCCGCGATGTCCGTTCTGAAATGCTGGATGGATATTCACTAAGATCTTTCTACCATGGCTAAACTCATCAAAACCGAACATATCGCGCCGATGATCCACTG
>JBGTCP010000072.1:0-6887 GCA_041748815.1 Chthoniobacterales bacterium | reverse complement strand
TGCCGTCGTCGTTGCGGATAAACGTATGGCCACCGAGATAATTGTTGCCATGGCGCGCATTGATCACTCCGCCCTTCTTCACCCAGACGTTGCCAAACGTGCGGGAGCTTTCGTGCAGGAGGGTGGCGTTCTCCCCGATGGTGATATGCCGGTAAACCGGCTCCCATCCTTCCACCCGTTTCAAATCGAGGGTATACGGAGTGTCCGACGGGGGGAGGACCAGATCGGTGTTTTCGTCGAACTTCACCACGTCAGCTGGTTCGCCATTCAGCAGCCAGTTCTCCGGATCCCAGGCGTCCAACGAACCGCGCCCCCCGAGGCTCTCACCTGGTCTAGCCCATTCCATGACCCTCGCCGGGGGATGTTCCTGGGCGAGAAATCGTTCCTTGCCGCTGAGCTTCGGCCAGAGTTCCTTGTTCTCGAAACCCGGGTTGCCGGCCGTCGCCTGCTCGTAAGCCGAGGGGTCGGAAGCGTTCGAAAACTTCACGCCTGCGAAGACGAGCACGAGCGCGAGGAGGGAGGTAATTAGGGGGGGCAGTTTCATATTGGTTTTACAGAATTAAAAAGACAACCGCAGTCGTGTTACGACCACCATTGAGAGCTCACTCGCGGGGCAGCTCGACGACCAGCCGCTCACCTGCGGTCACCGTCACCGGTTTGCTTTGCGTCGCGCCATCCGAGAACCGGACCGTGAGAGTGTAATCACCGGGTTCACGGACCGCGAAATTGACCACGTCCGGCCCGCGGCTTCCCGACGGCATTCCCGTTCCGAGGACCCGTCTCGCCACCACCCCGCCGGAAGCGTTTTCCAACCGAATGTCCGCACCAAACATGCCGAGATTCCCCCGGGGAATTACCGTAAGCAACCCGGTGGATAACAGCTTTGCCTGCTCCTGCCCCGGCCGCTCGACCGGGGTGCGAAGCTGGAGCGTTTCGTTCAGCGACAAAACCAGCCGCCCATCCAACCCGCCGAGGACGAGATCGTTCGCGCCATCCCCATTGAGATCGCCTGCGGCCACCCCGCCCGCGCCAGTCGTGTAGGATTTCCCGGAGAAAACCGTCTCGTAACGCTCGGGAAACATGAAGGAACCGTAGCCGCGGTTGAGATGAAAGACATTGCTCGATTCGCTCTCCCGCCGGGTGACGGAAAAAAGATCGACCTCGCCGTTGACCGAGAGATCCTCCGCCACCGAGCCCCAGAGACCGCCCGGCACCACCCCGATCTCGTTCCCCTGGCCAGCCATGTCTGTCGTATTCCCATCACGCCGGATCAGCAGAGCGATGCGCGAATCGGTGGGCACAGCCAGATCCGACGATCCCCCATCCCAAAGCGCGCCAAACGTGGCGCCGCCGGTAAGGCCTTCCTTAAACTCCGTGGTGTCGCGCAGATCGATGTTCAACCGGCCCGGCGCAGGCGAGAACCGCCCCGCTTCGTCCTGCTCGAGCACCAGCGCCCGGCCCGCTCCAAAGTAGAGATCCGTCCGGCTATCGCCATTCCAGTCGCCGGCGGCAAAGTAGCCTGTGCCTTTCGGATTCGCCTGCTCCTCCCGCAAACCCGCCGCCTCACTCGCATCCGTGAATGACCCTCCGGCTTTACCCGGATTCAGATACAAACTGAGTCCGCCCTCCTTCAAGGCGATCAGCACATCGGGATAACCGTCGCCATTGATCTCGGCAAAACCGGAAGCGTGCACGCGCCCTTCCGGCAGCGCGGGCATCAGATCGCTCGAAGCGAATTTCCCGTCCCGCGCAAGGAAGACAATGCCGTCGAGTAGCAAATCGGCCTTCCCGTCGGCATCGACATCCGCGATGGAGATGCTCGTCGCCTTCACTCCCTCCAGGCCGAAGGCAGTCGTGGCATCCTCGAACTTCAGCCCCTCCTGCTGCAGGAACAGACGCACGCCCTGCGGCGTTCCGGCGATGATGTCGGGCTTCCCGTCCCCATCGAAATCGTAGATCCCGACCCCGGATAGCGGCCCGTCAAATTCCGCCACCACTTGGTCGGCCGCGAAGCGCGTGTGGGCTTGCACCGGGAAAAAATAGGTGTCTGCCGCGATGTCGCGCATCATGTCGACAAGCCGCGCTGGATCGCCATTGAAAGTGCCCGACATCGCTTCCGGAGATTTGGCAGTCCAGACCCATTGATCGGGAGAATCCGCAGTCTTGAACTTTGCCTCGTGCCATTCCCGGTTGCCCACATACAGCAGCGCTTCATCCGCGCCCCGGCGTCCCACCCTGCTGACAAATGCCGTCACGAGACTGCCATCAGGAAGCATGAAACCCGCGGGGTCCTCACCCTCCTCCTCGTCGGTCTTCGGGAGAGAGACCGTCACGGTCTTCGGTGCAAATTCCCCCAGCAGCAGCTCTTTGACATCAAAGGTGTAGGTATTCGTTCCTTCCTCGAACCCCGCCACCTCGAGTGATACCACCGCGTTGTGGCGCTCGGCCAGATGGCCGGGCTGGAGCGCAGGATTGACCAAGGCGAGAGCCGATTCCGTAAGGAGCATTAGCGCAGCACACGCAAGCACGGGTAGAGCTAACAAGTATCTCACAGGGGTAGAAAACATGAAAATTACACTGTAACATGACACTTCGTGTGTCAACTATTAGCTCGCCGCGATCAAACAAAGATTCTTCCCGGACAGAAAGGCAAGGATAGCTTGACAGGAAAAAAGCCAACTGTAACGATCAAGTAACGCCGCCATTGACCAAAAGAACCACCCAGATGCGACAGTTTTTTTGAGCGAGTCCTAAGACACTGTTGCCCCAAACTTTCATCATCCATGACTTTGGCGGGGCGGGTGATGGATTGTTCGCATGACCGGCACATTCGGCAAATCGTTTAACTCCCTTTTTCTTCATGAAATACTCCCTTTTCCTACTCACTGCGTTCCTTGGATTTTTATGTGTTAACGCGGTCGCAGCGGAGACCGGGGCCGCGTTCCGATTTGACCGGTTGGAGCCGAACGCGACCATCGGATTCTACGGCGACAGTCTCACGCAGGGGGTGAGCATGGGGCGGAAAGAAAAGGGCGCGGGGATGAGTTCGTTGAAGGATGACATGGATCCTTCGTTCGGGCAGGAGTTCGGCGGGCTTTACCACCAGTATATCCAGCTCTTTCTCGCGACGCGTTTTCCCGGGCAGAACATTCAGACCTTCAATCTCGGACACTCGGGAGGCGACGCCAGCGGCGGACTGGCCCGTCTAGAGTGGGATTTCATTCCCAACCCGCCAAAAATCACCTTCCTGCACTTTGGCATGAACGACGTCAAGCGAGGCCAGTATCCCGCAGAAGACAAGCAGCCAAGCGATGAGGAGCGCACAGACGAGCGCGAGGCGTATCGGAAGAACATGACCGAGCTGGCCGGGAAGATCGCCGACGCCGGTTCCCTGGTGGTGATTCTTTCGCCGACCAATTACGACGACACCGCACTCGGCAAAAAAATTCCGGCCGGTGGACATCTGAATGAGGAACTGGGCCGCTTTGCCAGGATCGGACGCGAGCTGGCGGCGGATAAAGGGTATGGGTTCGTCGATCTGCACACGCCCTTGACCTCGATTACGGAAGAGAAGCAAAAAGAGAATCCGAAGTTTAGTTTCACCCACGATCGCGTCCATCCAGTTACCGGCGGAAACGAAATTATGGCCTACGTAATCCTCAAGGATCTGGGGGCACCTGCAGTGGTCTATGATGTGGCATTGAGCGCCGAGGGCAAAGTGGCAAAGGCGGAGAACGCGGACGTCACGGAGGTGCAGGCCATTGAGAGCGGGCTGCGTTTCACCCTTGATGAAAAGGCGCTGCCCTTCCCGGTGGCGAAGTCGGACAAGGGCTTCGGCTGGGTGCCGTTTCAGGAGGAACTGAATCGCCAGCGTCTGACTGTCAGCGGACTGCCTGCCGGCACCTACCGTCTCGAGATCGAAAACGTGGACGTGGGAGAATACGAGGCGGGCGAACTGGCCGACGGGATCGAACTGGCGGCCAATGACAAGACGCCGCAATTCCAAGAAGCAAAGGGACTGCACGAGCTGATCATGCGGCGGAAGCTGGTTCTCGAGCAGAGAATGGCCATGGTGAGAAACAATATTCGGTTTGCTCTGAAGGATCTGGATAAAGCCAACTACACTTCCATCGACTGGAACGATCCTGAGTCAATGCTGGCCTCCGTCGAACGGGCGATCGAGAGCGGTTCGGCCAAAGGCTGGAGCGGGTTCGTGATGGGCACCGCGCGTTACACGCTGGAGAACTATCAGAAAAATGTGGATGAGCTGGCCGCGATCCGGAAACGTCTGGCGGAGTTGCCTGCCTCAAGGACATTCCAATACGAACTGGTGAAAGAGTAAGGGCTCCGGCAATGGTGAAATCGTCGATCCCGTCGCCATTCACATCCGCCACGGCCATAGCCAAATCGCACTCCCGCCGGAACCCGCCAGCTCCAACTCCAGAACACTCAGGTGATCGACCCCGCGATCCTCCACCCGGATGGAAGTCGGCTGCCCCGGAGCTGCGCCTTCGGTATCCGCGAAGATCCTCGCCGACCAGTCCCCTTCTCCATCAAGAAAATCCAGCGATATGCGCACTGTGCGTGGTTCCTCGTTGGTCATGGCACCGACAAACCAGGATGGCCCGCTTCGCCGCGCCACCACCACGAACTCCCCGATCTCCCCATCTAAGGGCACGGTCTCATCCCAAATGGTCGGCACCTCCCGAACCCATTCCAACTCCGGCAATCCTTCATTCTCCTCCGGCTTTCCATACCAGAATAGAAACTGCAACGGGCTGAAATAGATTACCGCCATCGCCAACTGATGGGCGGGCGTGGTCTTCAGGCGAGCCTCCATTCTCGGAAAGCGATGACAGATTGTGTAGTCCGCCGCTCCGGCCAGGAAACGGGTGAAAGGCAGGGTCACATTGTGTCCGGCGCCGGGCATCGCTTCGTTGCCATGGATGCCTTCCTGCGTGAGCAGATGCGGCCATGTCCGGCTCAAACCCGTCGGACGATACTCGTCGTGAATATCCACCATCAGCCGATGCCGGCCACATAATCGCACAGCAGCGTGCAGCCATTCCGTCCATTCCTGCGGGCCTTCCTGCACGAAGCCAAACTTGATGCCCGCCACCCCCCACGACTGGTAGAGCGGCGCCAGTTCGTGGAGCTGACGCTCGAGCTGCCGGCGGTTGACATATAAAAAGACACCGATGCCCCGTTCGTTGCCGTAGGCGATCACGCGAGGCAGATCCAAACCGCCATGACCCGGAACCAGCCGGCGCGGATCGATCGAGACCGAGCGCGCGTCCGATCCCTCGTCATATTCATGCCCATACCAGCCCGCATCGAACTCGATGTGCTGCAACCCATTCGCCGCCGCGAAATCGATGCAGCGGATCGCGCCATCCGTGGAAAGCGTGACCTCCCGGATGCATTTCCCCGGTCGAATCCATGACGTGTCCTCCAACTCGCACGGTGGACTCAACGACATCGACCAATGAGTATGCCGCATCAGATCAACCGCGCGTTCCGCCACGAGAAGCAAGCGCCACGACGATGCCCAAGGCAGATCGCCGACCCGGCATGTGCTGTCCGGCTCCACGCATACCACGGGTTGCGATAGACGAAGCAGCGCCGACGGCCGGTGCAGCCGGGCGGAGAATTTCGACCGTGGATGCGCCAGCATCGCGGCCTCCGCCAGACTGACGGCCAACCCGTTCGGAAGCTCCAGGGTCAGGGGCCGCTCGCAACCGGAGATCAGCTCCTCGAGCCGCACGCGTTGGTAGGTCGCCTGCGCGAAGGGCGTCTGCCATGCCAGCGTGCCCTCGGGAAATGCCAGCCAGGTTTCCTCGCGCTCGAGCACGATCGGCATTTTCCAACCCGTCGCGTCGAGGATTTCATAGCGAAAAGCCAGACCGGCATTGCTCAGCCGAAACATCAACCTCAATCGACGTCGGGGTTCAATGGTTTCACGCAAGGAAAGAGCCAATTCCACATGTTGGTCCTCGACCTCCGACCACTCCCCGCACACTGGTTTCCAACGATCCAATCGGGTTTCACGAGTTTCGTTCTCCAACTCGAAATGATCCACCAGCGCCGCATCGCCCGCCGGGAGCAGGCCCAGGCGCGAAGGTCGCAGCACCTCTCGTTCGTCGTGCCAAAGCTGGAAGAATACGCCCGCCTTGTCCCCGTCGCGGTGGGCACCGATTTCGGGATTGTCGCGGATCTCCACGGAGAGCCTGAGGTGCTGGTCGGGTGAATTGATAAATGTTTTCATGGATGGTTCTCCGATTTTAAATAGTAGGATCTCCCGCAGAGACGCAGGGGCGCGGAGGGGGGCATTCTTCAAGACCATTGACACAGTGGGTTATTCCGTTCTTGAGGGTCGCCTCTCCAAAATTTAGGAATCTCTCGCCAGAATCACTCGTAAACCGTCTCCAGCAGTCCTGTGTCCAGTTCACGATAAACGGAAGTCGCTGGCATAAGTAAGATGGGTTCTTGGCATGTTCGCTGTCCATTTTGGAGTGACTGCGCTCTGCCTGTCCATGTAATTGTGGGAACTTCACTCGCGGCCCCGGCTTTGCGCTGTTCAGCAGGGCCTCCAAGCCCCTCGCACCTCCGCCACTACGGCCGAAGCCGACTGGCTTGCGCCGGCTTCACGGCCACTGTGAGCGCCCTATTCTTCCGCGCTCTGCGCACGGTAGAGGGCTGCCATTTCAAGCATGAGTCGCTCGAGGGCGCGGTAGTATTCGTCCTCGTCCATGGACTTCTTCCGCTGCCGGAGCTGGTCGATTTTGGCTTCCAGTTTGGCCCGCTGCTCGACCAAGGCAGGCGGGAAGGCAGCGGCGTCCGGGTCGGTGGTGAGGAAAATCCGCCCGGCCGCGCTGCCGTCGGGCGGA
>JBGTCP010000071.1:0-2351 GCA_041748815.1 Chthoniobacterales bacterium | reverse complement strand
ACCGCGAGTGCACTACCCGCCACAATCGCAGAAGATTTCCAAAGCCGTTTCCATATCCCGCTCGTCCAGGCATTCGGGATCATCGAAGCTGGCCTCCCATGCATTAACCTCGCAAGCGCATCCACCAAACCCGAATCCATCGGCCGCCCCCAGCCCGACTTCGACATCGCACTGCGCGACACTCAGGGAAATCCAATCGAGCCGGGTGAGTCAGGAGAGCTCTTCATCCGTGGCCCTGGAGTCTGCGACGCCTATTTGTCGCCATGGAAGACCCAGACGGAAATCTTGCAAGACGGCTGGTTCTGCACCGGCGATTTGGCGCGCATGGACGCCGATGGCGATCTATTCCTCTCCGGCAGATCTTCATCCGTGATTAATGTTGGCGGCCTGAAATGCTTCCCGGAAGAAGTGGAAGCTGTCCTGAACGATCATCCCGCCGTGCAAGAATCTCGCGTGTGCGCCCGTGAGCACTCCCACTTCGGCGCAGTCCCCGTTGCAGAGCTCGTGCCCGTCAATCCCGCTACCCCTCCCTCCCGCACCGAATTGTTAGTCTTCTGCCGCGAGCGCCTCGCCCGCTACAAAATCCCCGTCGACTACCAGTGCGTCACCGAAATCCCCCGCACCCCCAGCGGCAAGATCAGACGATGCGCCGATTCCGAATTGTCAGCAGCTGCCACGAACGGGGCAACACAAACAACGCCAGAAGCAAATTGAGCCCGATTCCTATTGCGCATACGATCCCCAAGCCCGCCAGGCCCTGATTGCTGGCGAGTCCCAACGAAGCAAATCCGGTGATTGTCGATAACCCACAAAGCGCGATCGGGTTGCCCGTGGATTGCAACACCTTCGGCAAATCGCCGTCCAGATTCCGCAGAGCGAAAAGCATGTGAATGCTGTAATCCACTCCCGTCCCGAGGATGAGTAAGACTGCGGCAAGGCTGAAGAAATTCCATTGCATTCCAAGCCCGGCCATCGCACCGGTGAGACAAAGAAAACTCGCAGCCACCAGTGAGATCGTCAGTCCCACTTCCAAAAAGCGGCGATATGCCACAAACAACATCACCATCAGCAGGCCGGAGAAAATGAGCCCGATCCGCATAAAATCACCGTTCGAAGTTTCCGCCAGCGCAGCTCCCAGTTCTTCAAACCCTGCAATATAAATGTCCGAATCCGGCGGTGAGAAAAGTCGCTGCCTTTGCTCTGAAGTTAGGCTATCTGCCGGTCGCACCATTCCCTGCAGGACATGCTCATTGGGCGTGTGGCTGCTGATCCGCCGCAACATCCACGAAGGAGTCGATCCGCTGGCCACCACTGGCAACATCACAGTCTCGACCGCAGCCCAGTCGTCCAGCACCGATCCCGCGAGCGCAAAACTTTCTTCAGAAAATCCGACCTCCAGTAGCGCCGCCTCCAGCCGCCCACGCTCCGCCGCAATGGCTTTGGCCACTTCGAGATTCACATTCTGATGTTCCTCGTCCGGCCAAAGTGCTACCGGCAATGAATACCCCTCAACCACCCCCTCCGATTGCAGCCCGTCCAGCCACTTTTCTGTTGTAGCCAGGAGTCCGGCCACCGCAGCTTTATCGTCGCCTCGCACCAGCACACTGACCGTGGCATCGTCACCAGTGAGCTTCTCTGCGATTTGTTCCGACGTGCTGTAAGCGATACTGTCCTGAGGATGCAACGCCCCTGTGCTCACGTCCAGCGCGGGGAACTCTCGAAAAACCAGCGGCACCAGCAGTAGCAACAAAACCGCAACGACCACGCGCGTAAGAATGCGGTGCGTGCGTTCGGGCCATGCACGGAGTCCGGGCGGATTTCCCTCCGTTCCGAGCTTTGCGATGAGAGTGGCATACGGCCCCAGCATCAGGACCGCTGCCACAAGAATCCCCAATGCCACCAATGTCCCAAGTTGAGCGAGGCCTGGAAAACTTCCCGCATTCAGCGCAAGAAATGCCACCGCCGTTGTCCCTGCCGCCCACAAAATAGCAGGAGCCTCAGATCTCCGCAAAGTCGCCGCGTCCTCACCCGCCACCAGCCTGCGTTGATAAATTAGAAGTCCATAATCCACACTCAATCCGATGAGAATCGAAGCAAATCCCACGCTCAGCACTGTGAGCTTGCCGGAGATCAGTCCCGCCAATGCGAGTGAAATCACAAACGCCGCCATGATCGTTCCGATAAGCAAAAACATCGGACGGAACCGCCGATGAAACACCCAGAAAATGCAGGACACCAGGACCAGTGTCATCAGACCTGAGAACATCATATCGCTTTCCATGCTCTCCGAAATCTCTGCTAAAAATACAGGCTCCCCGGTCATCCCGATTGAAAAAGTCCCGGTGTCCTCC
>JBGTCP010000070.1:0-3675 GCA_041748815.1 Chthoniobacterales bacterium | reverse complement strand
CGCACGGGCGGTAGATGCGCTTCTGCAAGGCGGGAGAATTTTGGATGCACAGGGAATCCAAGCGTGAGGATTTTTTCTCGTGCAATCCCGGCATTTTTTACCACTTCCGCCGTTTCGGGATTTGCCACAATGAATGCGTCTGAGTGATAGCGCAGCCACACTTTGTTCACTGTGATTGAGTCGGTGATGATGGTGATGCGTGGGATCTCCGCAGCTTCAGTGCCGAGCATTTCGGCCAACACGTAACCATAGGCTGGATACACGGACACCAATGCGGCGGGCGGATTCTCCGCGATGAGACCTTCCATCACTTTGCGCATCTTGCGAAATCCACCGATGCGCTTGCTCACGAGATCCCCACGATCCAGCATTCCGTAAAAGTGGCTCCAAAGCTTGGGTGCGCGGTTGATGGCTCCAATGTAAGTCTTGCGCAGGAATCCGTTCATTTTCGGATATGCCAGCGCAAAGGGATCCGAGATCATCGATTGCAGACCCGACGGGCTGAGTTCCTCAATCGCCGCATGCAGGCCCTTCGCAGCGGAATTGTGACCCTCGCCAAATCCCGCAGTGAAGATATGGATCGTCCTTTGTTTGGGCATTTCCGGGTTCATAATAAAAAGTTGGTTAAGCAGACTGCTTACATGCGGTCCGGCACATGAATACCCAGCAGACCCAGCCCGTGGCGAATCACTTTTGCGGTTACTTCGCAAAGGCACAAACGCGTCGCACGCGAATCGCCCTCGGCTTTCAGGACCGGACAGGCCTCGTAGAACGCATGGAATTTGTTGGCCAGGTCGTAGAGGTAGTTGGCAAGGAGGTTCGGACGGAAATCATCCAGCACCCCCGGCAACACCTCTCCATACTGCAACAAACGCAGCGCCAGCGCGGATTCTGCGGCCTCTGTCAGGACGATTTCGCCGCTTGGGGGTGTTTCCAGCACTTCCGCTTTACGGAAGATCGATTGGATGCGGACATAGGCATTCTGCAAATACGGCGCAGTGTTCCCCTGAAACGAAAGCATCTTGTCCCACGAGAAAACATAATCCGACATCCGATGTTGCGAGAGTTCCGCGTATTTCACCGCTCCGAGGCCGATGGTGCGGGCAATGGCGGCCTTCTCCTTCTCCGTGAAGTCGGGATTCTTTTCCTCCACGAGTGCGCGTGCCCGTTGGATGGCTTCATCGAGCACATCGCGGAGCTGCACGTTTTCACCGGAGCGCGTTTTCATGAGTTTGCGGTCCTCACCGAGGATGCTGCCAAATGCAATATGATGCAGCTCGCTGCGAATCCCCATTTGCGCTGCCACGGCAAAGATCTGCTCGAAGTGCAGCTTCTGCGGCGCTCCGGTGACATACCAGATGGCATCCGGATTCCATTGCTCAACTCGATACTCCAACGTGGCGAGATCGGTGGTGGCGTATAGAAATCCGCCATCCGATTTGCGGATGAGACATGGAGTCGATTCCTCGTCGAAGAAAACACACGCCGCGCCTTCACTGATCCGCGCAATGCCCGTCTTCAGTAGCCGGTCCACGAGCGGCGCCAGTTGATCGTTGTAAAAACTTTCGCCCAGCGTTTCGTCAAACTTCACATCCAGGAGCGCGTAGATCGCATCAAATTCCTGCTGCGAGAGCTCGATCGTTTTCTGCCAGATCGTGAGATTTTCCTCATCGCCTCGTTGCAGCTTCACCAGCTCGGTTTTGCATTCCTCAAGGATTGCGGGATCCGCCTCACTCATGCGATTGACCTCGCGGTAGAGGCGCACCAGTTCATTCACCGGTGCCTGTGCCAGCGCTTCCTCGTTGAGCAAATGTTTCCAGCCATAGATGACCTTGCCGAACTGCGTGCCCCAATCGCCAATATGATTATCCGTGATCACCTCATGACCCAGGAAACGTGCAATCCTCGCCAGACTATCACCCAGCATAGTACTGCGGATGTGGCCGACATGCATGGGCTTTGCCACATTCGGCGCGCTGAAATCAATCACCACCTTGCGCGGAGTCTTTGCAGATGGCACTCCCAGCCGGTCGTCGTCGCCGATCTGTTGCAACCGGTCCGCGATCGTCGATGGCTTGATGCGGAAGTTAATAAATCCCGCACCTGCCACTTCCACCGCATCACATAAATCCGCGATATCCAGTTTGCTGATGATCTCATCCGCAAGCGCACGCGGATTTTTGCGAAGTGCTTTTGCGAGCAACATCGCAGCGTTCGATTGGTAGTCGCCGTGCCGCGTGTCCGATGCAGCGGTCACTTGTGCCCTGAAGCCTTCCGGCAGCGGACCGTCCGGCAATGCTGTTTCAAGCCGCGCGGCAAGCGTGGCTTCGATCGTTTGATATCCGGCCATCACAGTTCGCGGGCTTTTTGATTTCCAAGAATCTCAAGGATGCTTGTGGTGTCCGGAGCCACAGCCAGAGCGTCACGGACGCGTTTATCATTCAGGAACTTCGCAATAGCCGCCAGTGTTTTAAGATGCGTTTGAAATTCATTCGCCGGCACCACAAACAAAACCACGAAGTGCACCGGGTTGCCATCCAGTGCATCAAACTCAATCCCCTCCTTGCTGCGGCCGAATGCAGCGACCACCTGATTCACGTGGCTCGATGAAGTGTGAGGGATTGCCACGCCGAATCCAATCCCTGTGCTCATGGATTCCTCGCGCGTCCGGAGGTCTGCAAGGACTTGATCCCGGTTCGCAGGCTGCACACATCCTGCCTTTACTAATTGATCAACCAGCTCATTGATGGCCTCCCATCGGTCCTTGGATTGCATGGAGTCGATAATTTGTTCGCGGGATAAAAGGCTGCCTATAGTCATGGTAAAAAATCGTTCTGTGGCTTCCAGACTGGGCTGGAACGCTGCTGCGACCGTAACAACCAACCCCTTAAAAACAAGCCGCAAAATTTTTTTACAAAATACCCTTGACCCATCCAGAGATTTCTCTAATTTGCCGCTCCGCAGCAGCCAGGTGGATCTGCCGGATTTCACAAATTTTAAAATATTTTTAAAAAGTGATTGACGGTCTGAAAAACTTCGCTAATGTGCACCTCCCGATCAATTCGGGCCTGCTAAGCAGGTTAGCTCTTCTTTGGTTGTGACAGCAGTCCAGCGACTGGTTCGGCATCCGGTTTTGAAACATTCAAGCCCGCTTGCAACACATCAGCCGCTGACCGCAGATCGCCACATTGGAGCACTCGTTACTTTATAGTTTTGTCGTTTGGACACTTTGCCGGATATTAGCCCGGCAGCACGGATCCCGCCGCTTTGCATTGCGGGGTCCCAATTGGGTTTCCAACACGATGGTTTGTTTAAAAATGCAAAAATTGAATTGTGCGTTATACGTCGATTTTTTGAGAAACAAAAATTTAGACCGACCGCATTCGGGTAAGACCGGGTGTGGTTTAGTCAGAAAACTTTCTCCCTTAAAGGGGAGACAAACTTTCAACGGAGAGTTTGATTCTGGCTCAGAACGAACGCTGGCGGCGTGGATAAGACATGCAAGTCGAACGGGGTTATTCTTGTAGCAATACGAGGGTAACTTAGTGGCATACGGGTGCGTAACACGTGGGCAACCTACCGAAAAGTTCGGGATAGCTCGCCGAAAGGCGAATTAATACCGGATGTGACCTTAAGTCCTTGGACTTATACGTTAAAGCTGGGGATCGCAAGACC
>JBGTCP010000069.1:0-4638 GCA_041748815.1 Chthoniobacterales bacterium | reverse complement strand
TTTCATTCCCAATAATCAACATCAAATCACACAAAAAAGCCCGCTGGCATCTCGCCAGCGGGCTTTTTATTTTAGAATGATGATGCCCTTAGTCGCGATCTTCGAGATCATCGTAATCGTCGCGGCTGTCGCTGCGATCTTCATTCGGCTTTTTAGCACCGCTTACGACGAGCTTGCGGCCCATGTAATCTTTGTCGTGGAGAAGCTCCACTGCGCGCTTAGCTTCGTCGACACTCTGCATCTGCACGAAGGCAAATCCTTTGGAGCGCTGAGTGTGCTTGTGGCTCACGACCTCGGCGTTTTGGACCAGACCAACGCCGTTGAAGAGGTCGAAAAGATCACTCTCAGTGGCGTCATAGGACAGGTTGCCGACGTACAGGCGCTCGGTGGTGACCTCCACCATCTCCGGCTTGCGGGATTGGGACGGGGCGGATCGTTCCGCAGGTGGTTTTGCGTTGCGCAGCTTGTCCAGAGTCGGCTTGGAGACGGCCTTGGTGGCTGGTTTGTTGCCGGTAAAAAAGGCAACGATTTTGTCCCAGAAGGACTGTGGTTTAGGCGGTGGCGTGGATTTGCTGCGGCCACCGGAACGGCCACCCTGGTTGGATCTGTTGGAACGGTTGCGGGGATTGCCTCCGCGGCGACGGCGGCCCGTTTGGCTGGTTGATTCTGTGCTCATGATGAGAAGATAAGTGATAAGTAGGTTGTAATTGCGTTAATCGGGCGGGGCTGCCTGCATTGGCATCGCAGTCCCCGCAAAATGACCCGGCCGCAATGCGGCGGGACAAGGGTTGTGGCGACGCATCGGGCGCGGCCACACGGGAGATGCCGTGAGTCAGTTTTGAAAGCCCTGACTCCTCGCAAGTAGCCCGGCCATCGGCCTGCGACCACACATTGAAGAATCGGACCAACCACATCCCCGACTTCAGGATAATCTCAGAAAGATCAGCCAGAATCGATGCTGCCCTAAGAACGGCAAAAATTACAAAGCGGGAGTGGAGGTGAAACACGACGGGGTAGCAGTTAGTCCATATTTTCCACACCAGCAAGCGCTAAGTCACTGAAATGCAAAATCGCGGGATGGATGCGAGGTGCTCTGAGGATAGGGAGCCTCAATCCACTCCTGCGGCACAATCAACTTGTGATGTGTAGCATTCATGATACCTCTACATATCATGAAAACAGCAACCACCGCAGATTTACGGAATCATTTCCGCAGGGTGTCAGCTTGGTTGGACAATGGGGAATCGGTGAAAATCCTCAAGCGAGGCAAGCCATATGCGACACTTTTACCCATCACCAAAAATCCACAACCGCCTGCGCCCTGTATCGATTTCGCAGCGCAGCGGGAGTCCATTTGGAAAGGAAGACGGTTCAGTGCAGCCGAAGTCGCTGAGATGCGAGCTGCTGAGCTTGAGGGGGAGCAGTAAGCGTGCGTTGTTTTACCGACACGTCTTTCCTGTGCGCTCTTTACCGGGAACAGGATAATTCCGCGGAAGCCGACGCCTTCATAAGCAGCTTCAATGGTGAGATTATTGTATCATCACAAGTGCTGTGGGAATTCCGGCAATCGGCGAGATTTCAGGTTTTTCGCTATCAGAACAATAAAACCAAAGGATTTCCAAAAGCGGAAGCAGATCGATTGATCGAAGCGCTTGCTGACAACCTGAAGGCAGGAGCCTTCATCCTGGCCACCGTGGAATGGCCGGATGTTCACAGCATTGCGGAGACATTATCCGCCGCCTATACGATGAAAGAAGGACACCGTCCTATGGACATTTTGCACATCGCCACGGCGAAGCATCTCGCGTTGAAACATTTCCTCACCTTTGATGCAAACCAGACCAAACTTGCAGAGGCTGAAGGATTTCAGGTGCCGCTCTAGCGGGGAACGACGCCAGGTTTCAATGCCGATCTTTACGATTTCTTGGACAGGAGGACAGGCTTTTCAAAACCCCAGCGAGGAGCTGACCCTAAAACCCCAGCGAGGAGCTGACCCTAAAACTCCAGCGAGGTGCCTCCGGCAGGTGACACTGACGATGGGCAAGTAAATCTTGGCGGCAATCGCGTTTAAACTAAAACTGAAACATCTCATGACGAAGCATCACAAAACCACGAGGGCTTTTGCCCTGCTTCTCATAGCTCTCCTGCCATTAAGTTTGTGCGCCGAGGAGCCGTTGGAGGAAGTCAGGCAACGACTCCACGCTCTCGAGTTTGAACGACTGGATTATCGGCGACCCGACCAGGGAACGCTGCCCGAGGACAAGGAGTTGGAAAGACAGCGCCTCATGGGAATTCTTTACGTTCGAGATCCCCTATGGCGATTGCAGGAAGAGCTTAGGACCCAACTCACAGCCGTTTTAGAGCTCCACGGGATGGAGGGCGCCATGCCGGAACTCGAATGCTTAAGGGAAGCCTTGGCATCTTCGACGGTGTTGGAGAATGAAGAGAACGAGGTGATCAGAGAGGAGTGCGACCGAATCCGCGTATTCGTGCTACGCAAGGAGAGAGAAGCACTTCGGCTGCTATTCGACAAATACCGATGAATCTGCGCTCCAGCCATCACCCCTTTCGAGCACCTCATAGAAGTTTTGAAGGCGAATGGGATTCAAGAAAAAAGCTAAAGCCCAGAACTAACAAGGAGGCCGGGAGCACGCGGTTTGTGGTAATGAACCCCGGGCACTGGAGAGTTCAGAAGCGGATGGTTTATTGTGCGTAACGCGCTATGGTGCCGGTCATGCCGCTCTTTCTGGTTTATTTTTCAGCGATCTCATTCGTGGGGTTCGGGTCTGCTTGTTTGCTGGCTTCCTACATGAAGCGGGAATTTGCGCGGTATGGACTTGCCAAGTTTCGCGTGATGACCGGCACCCTGCAACTACTGGGGGCTTTCGGATTGCTGACTGGACTTCAACTACCCTGGATCGGCCGGCTTGCGGCAGCGGGACTGGCTGTTCTCATGCTGCTGGGAGTTGGAGTGCGGTTAAAAATCAAGGACACTCTGCTGCAGACCTTTCCTGCATTTTTCTACATGTTGCTGAATGCTTACCTGTGCCTCTCGCCAGTTTGGATCAGATAAGGAAGATCACCACACACATCACCAGCACAAGTATGGAAGGCAGGGCCTTGTGGATCGGATCCTTTACTTTGATGTGCATAAAAAACGCGCCCAGCATGAGGAATCCGATCCCGGCGACGGCTGGCTGAACCAACACCGGAAACCAAATTCCCGCCAGCAGCGCCAGCGAGAGACCCACTTTGAGAATACCAACCGCCCACATCATGAAAGGCGGTAAACCGTAGGCCTGAAATTCCTCGCGCATATTCCTGGCCCGACCGCCACGATACGGAGTCGATTTACCTGCCCGAAGCAACCAGACATTGAGAATACCCAGAGCCACAATGACCTGAAGAATGATGCGAAGAATGTCCATGTCGTCTTGTTTAGCTGGAGTTGCGGCATCGCACAATGCTTTGCGCGACTTGTCTGTCATTACCGGTGCCGCTACTCTGCTTTCATCCAATCAACCTTCAGCGAAAACGGGCCCTCGCGTTTGTCGCCAATGAGAAAACTCATTTCCTCGACTTGTGAGAGATCGATAGGCGGACCCTCGAGCGCATTGCCATGATGACTGGGTTTTAAATCCGCAAAACGCACTTCAACTTCGGTCCACTCACCGGCTTCAGTGATGAAGCCCGCACTGTAAGCAATTCGCGATCCACGATGCCGGGCGTTTGTGGCAAGACGTAATTCATACGTTCGCCCATCCCCCATGACACGAAGTTTGACGCCTTCCTTGCCACTTAAATCGAAGCCAAGGTCCTGAATTTGCACCTGCGCAAAACCACCATTATTTTCGAGCGAAAGCGATCCGGTGAAAACCAACGTGCCATCGCGAATCACGGCGCCACCCGTCGATACGCCCCCCATCACGCCATCATTCTCAGCGCTCCAGACTGGCTCAAAGGCTTTGTCCTCAAATTCGAGATGAAACTCCGTCTGACGGGCATCCTCCGGCTCTGCATTCGAGTGCAGCGCAAGGAAACCAAATAACACCATGGAAATCGGAACGGCAAAAGGACGAGTCATTCGGCAACTAAAGCGCGAAATCCACCGAGCGCAATCAATGTATTTGCTCGACGTCCGATCAATCGCGTGTTATTCAAGTTGGAACACCAAATCGCCTATCCAGTATACGGATCAGCCGATAAACCCCGTCACCAGAACCGCTGCACGCCATAGGCATCGAAGGCTTCATCGTTTCCTATGACTGTGAAGCCTTCACTGAGCGCCTGAGCGACGATCATTCGATCAAATGGATCGCGGTGGTGAAGGGGGAGGTCAAGCAACCGGTGCAGGTGGCGCGCTTCGATGGGGAGCACCGTGAAATGCAAGCGCTCAAGCTCCTCAGTGAACAGATACCGCAATGGAACCGGAGTCTGCAGTTTGCCCAAGCCAACCTTGATTGCGAGTTCCCATCCAGAGGCCATGCTTATGAGGCAAATATTATCTTCATCCTCGATCAATTTCCGGGCTTCATTCCCATTGGGTTTGATACCCCGAAGCTTGCTTCGGCTTTCTGGGCGTTGAGAATGAGGGATGGAAAGTCGATATATCCACAAGCAGCACAATGTTTCGGTGCT
>JBGTCP010000068.1:0-5511 GCA_041748815.1 Chthoniobacterales bacterium | reverse complement strand
TGAAGAACACAGACATCCAGTTTAACGCAGAAGATCTGTTGAGCGCAGTAGCAGACGTGCGCGATCATGTGACGGGAAAGCGGAAGGTGACCATGCGCAAAACGCAAGTAAACCTGCCAGATCCGGCTCCGGAAATGAGCCCGCAGGAAATCGTAGCAGCCCGGGAATCGCTGAACTTGAGCCAGCCCGTTTTTGCCCGCCTCTTGAACGTGCCGACCGTGACTGCCGTAAGTTGGGAAAAAGGTCGTCGCAAACCTTCTGGAGCTGCTCTTAGGCTCCTGCAAGTCGCGCGCAAGCACCCGGAAGCGCTCATCGAAGCATAAATTGGTTTAGTTGGCATATGCCATAGTTATACCACTGCGCATCAGGATTTGTGGTTCTGATGAAGCGGCACCACTTGCTGCCGAGCCAGTAGCTGCGATCTCCAGATCGCAGGGCTAGCAGGTTGGCTGCACCGACGAGCCTCCAACAGAAATGCCGTGGCCGATTTTCACAAAAGGTAATGCGCAGCGGTATCCTCAACCGTTACCGTTTCGATGCAACGATCGTTGCACTCAGATGGTATGCCAAGGCATGCGAAGCTACGAACTCTGAGCGTGGCGCGATCAAAGCGGCAGCAGGCTGCCGCATTCCAAGGGCAGATGCCTTTTTCCCGTCTTCCTTCTTCCCAATCCTGTTCTCCTGATTTGTGCGGGCGTAGCCTTGTGAAGCCCCACCTCCTGTCAAAGATTCCGTGAAGGTAGACTTCAGAGTGGGCCTCCGGATTACCGGTGCTGCTTCGATCCGCATGGATTTCCAGCATCCTTTTTCTACTGGTGTCCCGCCTATAATGCTAATAAGATGAACACACCGGAAGATGACTAACTCAAGCACAACGGCCTTGATCGAACAGCTATTTTGCCTGACCCGCTCAGCACTTTTGCTGGTGCGAAGCATCATGATTGTGCTTCTTTGTGCTTCCGCCGCGCGGGCTGAGATCACGAATTGGGTGGGTGGTTCACTCGATTACCATGACAGTGCGAATTGGTCCAATGGCTTACCCACCTCAAATTCCATCGTCACCATCAATTCGGCGGTCGTTCTATCACAAGGCGAGATTGCGACCGCTAACACTTTGCAGATGGGGTCCGAGGCCGGCGTTACTCAGCTGGGACTCAATGATGGCCTTGGCATCCTGGGAGGGGGGCTGATAGCCGGTATTGCACCTGGTTCCCTGGCGGTGATTTCCACCGGCCTTGCCAGTTCCAGTGACCCGAACACACTGGCCCAGATGGTAATTAGACGCCTCCAGCTCGGAGTGGAAGGCTCCGGACAATTTTTCATCAACCACCCCCAAATAGGCGCCAATCAGCGAGCCTCACTCGGCTTGTTGGGTGGAGTTCAGCTGGGCCTGACTTCGTCGGGTAATGGAGGACTGTATTTAACCAATAGCACCGGAGTTGGAGTCAATGAGGTGGGTGTCGACAATTTTATCCTGGGAGAAGCTGGAACCGGAATCGTAACGATCCCCTCAAGAACCGCGATGTACGTCGCACCAATCCTGCGTACAGGAACGACTGACTTTCGAGTCGGGCTGGAAGAGGGATCTTCCGGAACGATCACAGTGAGTGGCGGCGTCCTGGACGTCCGGTATGCGGATATGGACATCGGTGTCCGGGGTAGCGGGAATCTGAACGTCTCCAATGGTGGCCAGGTGCTTCTTCCCTGGGAAGTTCAAGTCCAGGTTGGGAGCGCTGCCGGAGGCGTCGGGCGCATATTGCTCGAGGGCGGGAGTATCAACAACCCAACCCAGCTCATTACGGAGGACTTCTTTTTTCGACGGCCATTTAAGATCGGAGTCGACGGCGGTCATGGAGAATTGATCGTTCGGGAGGATGGAGCGGAAGCCATCCTAATCGATCTTTTCATGGCTGCCTCGGAAGGTATCGAGGGCTCAGCCCTGCTGGACATCAGCGCCAATGGATTGGTTATTGTGGACACCCTCGAGAGCGGAACAAACGGCGCATCGGAAATCCGCCTTGCTTCGGGCGGATTGCTTCAAATCAACAACTCGATGGTTCTGGGAAGTGAATCGACTCTCACCTTTGAACTGGGAGGACTCGACGACTTCGGGACTATGAATCCAGAGATCGGCAGCGTAGAACTTGGCGGCACGTTCCGCCTTGAGCTCGGTTCCGGATTTCAGCCGCAAGAGGGCGACGCATGGCAGCTCTGGTCACTCGGGGATATTACCGGGAGTTTCAGCGCCTACGACCTCTCCGCCGCAATGCTGGGCCCGCAGCTTTTTTGGGATTTAAGTCAGCTGGAATCAGATGGCTTGATCACAGTCGTGCCCGAGCCATCGGCGGTTTTACTTCTTCTGGCCTGCGGAATGCTGTATTTCCTGAACCGAAGGCAGAGGCAAGGATGAATGGGAAGCTGATCCGTGAAGGTAGCTTTCACCGGGCGGTTGCCGTTGTCGACGAACGAACTTGACTTTTCCCGGGTTTACAGGAAGCTGCTTTACATGAAAGCAACCTTGGACATTCCCGACGACCTTTATCGCCGCGTGAAGGCGCGGAGCGCTATGGAGGGGCGACCGCTGCGTTCTGTGGCCATAGAGTTGTTTCAGAGTTGGCTGCATGAGGGCGAGGATGCTGGAGCGGCAGTGAAAGAAAATGACCAGGGAAACGCTGTGGCAGAGTTCCCATGGCTTGCCATTACGAGGAAATATGTAAAACCGGGGATTCCGCACGATATGAAATCGATAGGGGAATCGATAGAACGTGGCTGGGCCGGTGAGACGACCGGGGAAAGCTGCCAGCCGTCCTCAAGAGCATGAGTGAGAGCAGCCACAGCCTGGACACTTCGTTCCTGATCCGGCTGCTCACCGGAGACCCTCCAAAGCTCTTCGAGAGTGCCAGCAAATTCATCCAGGAACGCGCCGATGGTGCTCCGCTTTTGGCGGTGTGTGATCTGGTGCTTGCGGAAGCTTATTTTGCGCTGATTCATCATTACGGGGTCTCAAAAGCCGACGCATTGGATGCCCTCCTCTCTTTCTCACAGCATCCTGCCATCGGCGTCTCCGATCATGCAGCAAAGGCTCTCGCTTTGCCTAACATTGCGTCGGCAAAACCCGGATTTGTGGATCGGCTTATCCACGGATGCGCCCAATCCGGGAATTGTGTGCTTGTGACTTTTGAAAAATCAGCCCGCGCACTGCCTGGCACTTTTGTGCTGGAAGCATAGTGGGCAATGGGAACTCTGGGCGTGACACGATCAAAGCGGAATTCCTGAACGTCGATCTCACATTTATCTCGCGAATCCCAGGACGACGTCAGAAGCTGTGAAACTAACTGCTTTGTCTCCATGTGGACGGAGGATGGCCGTGGAAGCGCAGCTCTTCGACTGGGGGTGGCAGGTAGATAGCAAACTCACGTGAATTCATTCGCGATTTTTGTAGGAAAATTGCCCGTTCCTTTATTCCCAATTTCCACCAGACGCGATTGAATGCTCCCTATGAACTCCTTCCCCTCTGCCACTGAACATTACGCCTCGCTGGGTGTGGACGTTGAATCCGCGCTTCAGAAACTCTCGGCAATTGCCATCTCGCTCCATTGCTGGCAAGGCGATGATGTGGGCGGATTTGAATCTGCGGGGCGTGCACTGGAAGGCGGGATCCAGGTCACCGGCAATTATCCTGGCAAGGCCCGCACCTTGGAGGAACTGCGACAGGATCTGGACAAAGCGCTCTCACTGATTCCCGGAAAACACAGGCTGAATTTACATGCCAGCTACGCTGACCTCGGCGGACGGAAATTGGAGCGGGATGCCTATACGATTGCGGAATTCCAGAGCTGGGTCGACTGGTGCCGCGAGCGCGGAATGGGGATGGACTTTAATCCGACCTACTTTTCGCATCCACTCGCAGCGGACGGATCGACCTTGAGTCACCGGGACGAGGGGATCCGGAAATTCTGGATCGATCATGGCATTGCGTGCCGCAAGATCGCAGCCGAGATAGGCCGCCAGCTCGGATCGCCGGTGATTACGAACGTGTGGATCCCAGATGGGTCGAAGGATTTGATCGTGGATCGTAAGTCTCCGCGTGCGCGGCTGGAGGCGTCATTGGATGCGATTTTTGCCGAGGAAATTGATCCACAATTTCAGCGTGATGCAGTGGAATGTAAACTTTTTGGGATTGGCTCCGAATCGTATGTCGTTGGCTCGCATGAGTTCTATCTCGGCTATGCGGTGACGAGGAAGAAGGTGTTGTGTTTGGATGCCGGGCATTTTCATCCGACGGAAAGTCTTGCGGATAAAATTTCGGCAGCTCTGCAATTCCTCCCGGAGATTCTACTGCACGTCAGTCGTGGGGTGCGCTGGGATAGTGATCATGTCGTGCTGATGGATGATCCGACGCGTGCGATTGCCGAAGAGTTGGTGCGTGGTGAGTATTTGGACCGCGTGCATATTGGATTGGATTTCTTTGATGCGAGCATCAACCGGGTGGCGGCGTGGGTGATTGGGACGAGGAATACTCTGAAGTGCCTGCTGGCAGCGCTGCTCGAACCGACTGCGATGTTGCGCGAGATGGAGGGAAATGGGGATTTCACAGGAAGGCTTGCGTTGCTGGAGGAATGCAAAACTTTGCCGATGGGGGCGGTGTGGGATGAATATTGCCAGCGTGCCGGTGTTCCGCCCGGTTTGGCATGGCTGAACGAAGTGCGTGTTTACGAGAAAAGTGTGCTGTGGCTAAGGTAGGTTCGTGATCGTGATGTAGAAGCTGCGCCCTCGCTCTTGGGCTGCGGGTGTTGCTGCGATCCGTCAGCTGCCGGATAGCTACTTTTTGGTGTGATTGCGAAGTGGATTTAAGTAGCTGCGACATTCCTGTCGCATGGGTTGCGGCATGACTGCGACAAGAATGTCGCAGCTACTTTTTGGTGTGATTGCGAAGTGGCTTTATGTAGCTGCGACATTCCTGTCGCATGGGTTGCGGTATGACTGCGACAAGAATGTCGCAGCTACTTTTTGGTGTGATTGCGAAGTGGATTTATGTAGCTGCGACATTCCTGTCGCATGGGTTGCGGTATGACTGCGACAAGAATGTCGCCGAAACTTTTTGGTCTGATTGCGAAGTGGATTTAAGTAGCTGCGACATTCCTGTCGCACGGGTTGCGGCATGACTGCGACAAGAATGTCGCAGCTACTTTTGGTCCGATTGTGATGTGGATTTAAGTAGCTGCGACATTCCTGTCGCATGGGTTACGGCATGACCGCGACAAGAATGTCGTCGATACTTTTGGTCCGATCGCGAAGTGGATTTAAGTAGCTGCGACATTCCTGTCGCATGGATTGCGGCATGACTGCGACAAGAATGTCGCAGCTACTTTTTGGTCCGATTGCGAAGTGGATTTAAGTAGCTGCGACATTCCTGTCGCATGGGTTGTGGTATGACTGCGAGAAATGTGTCGCAGCTACGTTTGGGTCCTCTTGAGAAGTGGCGTTATGTAGATGCGATCCCGCGCCTGC
>JBGTCP010000067.1:0-3215 GCA_041748815.1 Chthoniobacterales bacterium | reverse complement strand
CTCTCCGATTCCCATGGCTTCGAGAATGTGATCCGCATCGGCGAGGAGTCGTGCGTCATCGAAGAAAAGACCTTCCGGATTTCCCTCGGCATTGGCAACAAGCTTGATGAAAGCTGCGGGATTGTGGATTGCGGAATTTTCAAAAAACTGGAATCCATTGCGGTCCCGCAGTGCCACCGGTTGAAAATGTGCCAGCAGTTCTTCAAGAGCGGGAGCTGGCAGGTCCGGCTCTATGGCAAGTGGAATGGCACCTGATTTCTGGCAGAACAGAAAGGTTGTGAGCCAATCAAGAGAGTTCGGGAGCTGGAGCAGGACGATCCGGCGCTTCCAATCGCCTTCGATTGTAATGCCCGTGATGGCTTGTTGAATTCGCGCAGCCGTCCATGTTTCGCCCGTGTGGGCATCCGTCAGCAAAATGCGATCCGGATGTTGCTCGACCACGCTGCACCAAAGCTCATAAATCCGCGATGGGGTTTCACTCATGACTGCGGAGAATCGAAATGCAACGAAAGTTTAAATTCCGCTTCCACCAATGGCTCGGCAAACTCGGGTGTTGCAGCAAATTTACCCCGGAAATGCGGCAGCGGTGAATCGCCTCCACCGAGCAACTCGACCCGCACGAAATACCCGTCCAACCTCGCGGACACCGGGCGATGAATAGTGAGAAAATCGATTTTCGCAATCACGCCGCCGCTCGCCCTCGTCGTGAGAAGCAGCGGCGCTGCTTGCGCCATCGCCTCCAGCGCCCATTCCGAAACATCCAGCACTGGCGAGAGCACAAATGTATTTTGAAAATCGCGAAATGAAACCCCAACAACTACCACCCCTGCGGAGCGCTCATAGATTCCTGAAAGAAACCGCGCTTCAGGACCGTGGGGAAGTGGAAGATGGGATGGGTCAAATTTCAAGCTAACGTCATGATAGCAAGGCGCAGCGCAAATTTGCAAATTGCTTTGCTTTAGTCGCCAAAGCTAATGACCTCGAGATAGAAAAATTCGAGGGCGGAGTCGGTCATGGGGAATGTGAGGTGGAGACGGTCCACATCGCCATCGCCGACGATTTGTGTGGAAGCAGGATCTGCTAGCGGCCAGCTTACGCGGCTGGTAGAGGCGTGATTAAATCCAGGTGCCGTCTGGGATCACGGCGTTTTTCGGGACGACTACGATGCCATCGCGGATATAGAAATTCTCGGCGTCCATGTTGTCGGGTTTGCCGGCGGGTGTGACAACGACGTTGGCGCCGATGCGCGCATTTTTATCAATGATGGCGGTTTCGATCACAGAGTTGCGTCCGATGCCAAGCGGCGGGAGGTCGGGGGATGGAGGCTCAAATTCGGTGTAGTCGGCTCCCATGAGGAAGCTGTTAGTCACGGTGGCACCTTCCTGGATAATGCTGCGCACGCCGATGATGCAGCGTTCGAGCTTGGCGTCGGTGATCACGCAGCCGTCGGACACGATGGCATTTTTGATCTCGGCGGCGTTGATTTTGCTGGCTGGCAAAAACCGTGGGTGCGTGTAAATGGGAGAGCCCGATTCGAAAAAACTGAATGGTGGCACGATGTCGGTGAGCGCCAGATTTGCTTCAAAAAATGATCGGATGGTGCCGATATCTTCCCAGTAGCCCTGGAAGATGTGTGCCTGCACGCGGTGTTTGTCGATGAGTCCGGGTATGATGTGTTTGCCGAAGTCGACAAGGTCGTTATCCAGGCAGTCGATGAGGGTCTGCCGGTTGAACACGTAAATGCCCATGGATGCCTGATAAAGTTCCTCCTTGGGATCGCGTCCGAGGTCCTTCAGAAGTGGCGCAGGGATGCGAAGCTCGTCGAGGAGCTTGTCGGTCTGTGGCTTCTCCTCAAAGCGGAAGATTTTGCGGTTGCCGTCGCTGTGCATGATGCCGAATCCGGGCGCGTCGCCGCGCTGGACCGGGATAGTGGCAATCGTAAGCTCAGCATCGTTTTTGATATGCTCGTCGAGGAGATCGCGGTAATCCATGCGATAGAGCTGATCGCCGCTGAGGATGACATAATACTCGTAGTCCGCCTCCAGGAAGTAACGCAGGTTTTGGCGGACGGCATCGGCGGTGCCTTGATACCACGTCGTGCTGGTGGGTGTTTGCTGCGCTGCGAGGATCTCCACGAAGCTGCGGGTGAAATGGTCAAATTTGTAACTGGCGTTGATGTGCCGGTGCAGCGAGGTGCTGTTGAACTGGGTGAGGACGTAGATCTTTGAGAGGCCGGAGTTGAGGCAATTGCTGATCGGGATGTCGACGAGGCGGTATTTGCCACCGAGCGGGACAGCGGGCTTGGAGCGGTCTTTGGTAAGCGGAAAAAGCCGGGAGCCAGCGCCGCCACCCATGATGATTGCAAGAGTTTTTTGAGCGGCGGTGGAGAGGTTCTTCCGGGTGGGCATAACAAGGAGGGTTTAGGTGGGAGAGAATTGCAACTCCGGGCGCGATCAACTACCCGGTATGATTGGTAGCTTGCTTGATCCGCGGCGATTTGTCACGTTGAAAGGAAATATGTGCGGAATTATTGGATACATCGGCAAGGACGAAGCGGCACCCATCATGCTGGAGGGACTTCGCAAGCTGGAATATAGAGGCTATGACTCGGCAGGCATTGCTGTTTTGAGCAATGGCCGGATCGAAACCCGCCGCTCGGTCGGGCGCATCCAGGACCTAGCGGATATGGTGAGTGAAAGCACTCCCGTTGGCAGCATCGGGATCAGTCACACGCGCTGGGCCACACACGGCGGCGTGACCGAGAGCAATGCACATCCGCATCGCGATGGCAGCGGCAAACTTGCATTGGTTCACAACGGAGTGATCGAAAACTACCAGCAACTCAAAGATGCCATGATCGAAGCGGGGCATGTTTTTTCCTCCGAGACAGACACGGAGGTGCTCGCGCATCTGGTCGGGCATGAATACGACCAGCTCCATGATCTGGAGGGCAAGGCAAGGCTCATCACTGCGCTGCGCGAGGCCCTCAAACAAGTGAACGGCACTTACGGCATCGCACTCATTCATGCGGATGTGCCGGACTTGATCGTCGGAGCGCGGCGTGGAAGTCCATTGGTGCTAGGCATCGGGAAAACGGAAAATTTCCTGTCCAGCGACGTGAGTGCGATTGTTTCGCGCACTCGGGATGCGATCTATCTCGATGACTACGACATCGTGGCGCTCACGGCAGATGGATTTGAGATCAGCGCATTGGC
>JBGTCP010000066.1:0-2421 GCA_041748815.1 Chthoniobacterales bacterium | reverse complement strand
GTGGCCGGAAATGGTGCAAGCCTGTGTCCCATGCCTCATATCAGCGTCATTCGCCCATCCTTTGCGTGCTTCGCGATCTTTGCGCGAGAACTCTGAAGGGGATATGCCCCGAGGCCGCAAAGTCCCATTTTCCGGATTTGTCTTGATTTCATGCGGGGCGGCGAGGAGTCTCTATTCTCTCAGGTCGCCGTTTTCCGGTGCCGGGATCTCGGATCTTCAACACATTGGAATTTATGAAAATTTTCGTCACAGGCGGAGCAGGATACATCGGGAGTATCTGCGTCGAGCAACTTCTCAATCAGGGCTACGACGTCACGGTTTTTGATAATCTGACCGAAGGTCATCGCAGTGCGATCGATCCACGAGCCCGCTTCTTTGCAGGTGATCTAGCTTCCGCGCATGGCGTGGCCCTTGCGATGGGTGAAGCCCGCCCTGATGCGGTGATGCACTTCGCGGCCAATGCACTCGTCGGCGAGTCCATGTCCAACCCGTCCAAGTATTTTAAGAATAACGTGACGGGCGGTATTCATTTGCTGGATGCAATGGTGGAGCATGGAGTGAAACGCCTTGTGTTCTCATCGACCTGCGCCACCTTCGGCCAGCCCGAACGTGTTCCCATCGATGAATCGCTCCCTCAACGCCCCATCAACCCTTACGGTGAATCCAAATTACTCTTCGAAAAAATTCTTCGATGGTATGATGAGATCCATGATCTGCGATTTGTGGCGCTCCGGTACTTCAATGCAGCCGGAGCGAGTCAGCGACTCGGCGAGCATCATCGTATCGAGACGCATCTCATCCCGCTGACCTTGCAGGTTGCTCTCGGCCAACGGCCGTCCATTGATATCTACGGGACCGATTACGACACGCCGGATGGCACCTGCGTGCGCGACTACATCCACATTCTCGATCTCGCACAGGCACATATCCTGGCGCTTGGAGCTGAAAAAAGCGCGTTCTACAACCTTGGAACCGGCGGAGGCACGTCCGTTCGGGAAGTGATTGAATGCTGTCGCGCTGTCACGGGGCATGCCATCCCCGCGCATGAAAAGCCGCGCCGCGAAGGAGACCCTGCCCGCCTCATTGCAGCATCCGCCAGGATCCGCGATGAACTGGGATGGAAGCCGGAGCATCAGAACATCGAGACCATCGTGAGCAGCGCATGGGAATGGCACAAAGCCAATCCATATGGCTACCCGGATTGAGGCTGTCGATTGAATGACGGGATACTTTGATATCCTGTGGATCGCCCTGCCCATCTTTCTGATCATGGGTATCGGCTTCGTTGTGCGGGTGCGGGGGATTCTTACGGCCGAGGCCGACAAAAGCCTGCTGGCTCTCACGATCAATGTGCTGGCACCATGCCTGATCTTGAGATTTGTGCTGGGCAATCCGGCGCTTAAAGACTCCGCCAATTTGGTCCTTCCCCCGTTGCTGGGATTTCTCAGCGTGGCGCTTGGCATTGCCATTGCGGCAGTGGCTGGCAGACAATTTCTCCCGCAAGGCGAGGGAAAGCGTGCGTCCTTTTCGCTGGCCGTTGGGCTGTACAATTACGGCTACATCCCGCTGCCATTGGTCATCGCGATGTTTGACCGGGAGACCGTGGGCGTTTTGTTTTTGTTCAATATGGGCGTCGAGTTATGTATGTGGACGCTCGGTGTGCATGTCCTGCACGGCGGGAGGCTGCGCGACAACTGGCGCAAACTCGTGAACATGCCTCTCATCGCTATCGTGGCCGGGGTGGGCCTCAATCTAAGTGGCGGCGATGTGTTCGTGCCTTCCGCTGCACGTACACTCTTTGAGATGCTGGGCCTCTGCGCCATTCCTCTCGGCCTCATCTTGAGCGGAGCGATTGTTGCGGATTTCCGACGCTCGTTCTCCATCCGCGAAAGCTGGCAGGCTATCACGGTCGGAGTGATTTTACGATGCGCGGTTTTACCGGCATTGTTTCTGGGAGTGCTGTGGTCATTGCTCATGGCAGCCGCATCAGGATTTGGGCTGGCAATGACTCCCGAGCTTGCACGCGTCCTGATCGTGCAGGCAGCCATGCCATCCGCGGTTTTTCCCATCGTCATGGCAAAGCATTACGGTACCGACGTGCCCACCGCCCTGCGTGTCGTAGTAAGCACCTCCGCGGTAGGTCTCCTCGCCATCCCCCTTTGGATCGACGCAGGACGACGCATCGTGGAATCCACGCCGCTGATCCCATAAGCAAACAGGAGCGCGGGTTTTCCAACCCGCGCCCCCGCGTGGGGGGCGACATATTACTACGTCATCGTCGCGCTCGGCCCATCCCCACGGGCGTGGGGAAAACGGATCGGGCTCCCATTGACTATCGGCAATGTGCGGTCCATCCCCACGGGCGTGGGGAAAACGGCGGCGGGGGACGGCGCGGTTGCCGGGGAACACGGTCCATCCCCA
>JBGTCP010000065.1:0-5047 GCA_041748815.1 Chthoniobacterales bacterium | reverse complement strand
GCAGGGTTCCACATCGCCGCCGGGCACGTAATCCGGGTCAAAGTCCAGCTCCCGGATCCGAATCAAGTGAGAGGATTGGCCCTCTGCTCCCTCGACAGCATCGTGAATGCGCTCTGCAATGGCTGCATTAAAACTGTCGCTGCAAGGATGACCGTCCAGCACCAGTACACGGAATGAGACATGATCCGCCTCCGCCAGTTCCGGCCGGGCTGATGGAAGAATGGAGTGCATGGCAAAAGTCTCCCGGCGGCTTAATCGTCCGACTCATTGTGAGCGATGACTTCTGTTGATATGCCCGCCTTCCTCAAGACCGGATGCAGCTCGAAAAAATCATCCTGTGGAGAATATCCCAGCAATTCCTCCGCGCTGGAAATATCCATGCGGTTAAACGTGTTCGCGCTCAACGCCTGCAAAATCGCAAACTCGAGCTTGTTGTCCTTTAAGCAAAGCTCGATCAGCTGCTGGAGGTCGCGGCGTGAAACGAATCCATGGGCGTGTGCAATCGACTTACCCTGCAGAGGCGCTTCAACGGGTTGGAATGCCCCAATCCGCAACGCATAAAATGCCAACCCTTTTTGCGTGGAAAAATACCGTCCCAGGGCTTCACCGAAACATTTCGTCGCACCATAGAGGTCACCCGGATTCACCGGATCCGACGTTTTCACCTGGACACCTGCCGGGTATCCCGAGATCGCGTGAATCGAAGACGCATAAAGCACTTTCCCGCAGCCAGCTTCCACGGCAGCAGCCAGCAGGTTGTAAGTGGATTCGATATTCGACGGGAGCAAAGATTCCCAGTCCGCGTCGGGACTCGGGTCTGCGGCAAGGTGCAGGACTGCTTGCATTCCCTCACAGGCTGACCGGACAACTTTCCTATCCAGTAAATCCCCACAAACCACCTCTCCATATTCTTCCAGCTCCTCGATGCCATCTGGATTATGCACCATCAACCGCATCTCGACATCCATGGAGACCGACTCGACAAAATAGCGACCTATACTGCCCCCGGCACCAGTAACCAATACCCTAAGCGGACCGGCGGATTCCCTTTCCCGTGGCAAACTCCGGAGTTTAAACGAAAGCATGGCTCAGGTGACGCTGGAGATTGGAAGCCGGCTTTCTGTTTCGATCACGAAAAGTCATACAAACTTCAGATCGCATCTCCCAATCACCGATCCCGTAAGCCTGACCACGGTTTCAGGGCCGACCCTGATTCCTTAGACAGGTGCCACGTTCAATCAGTTCGTCCTGCGATGAGGCAGCGACTTTTGCAGCACCGAAATCAGCGTCTCGAGCTCGACAGGTTTCACGAGATGATGATCAAAGCCTGCCTCGTGCGTGAGTTTGCGGTCGCTGGCTTGTCCCCATCCGGTCAGAGCTACTACAAATATCCCCTTACCCCAATCCTCCTTGCGAATGGCGCGGCACACCTCATGGCCATCAAGCCTGGGCATTCCCACATCCAGAAGTGCGACGTCGGGGCGGAATTTGTCTGCCAGCTTGAGCGCCTCCTCCCCATCATACGCCACTTCCACCTCGTGACCAAGCGCCCGGAAATACGCGGCTATTGCGTCCGCGCTGTCGTGCAAATCGTCTGCCACCAGCAACCGCAGATCCGGCAGGGCCGTTTCCAATGGAGCCGGTGCCTCGACGACCACCCCATCCGGTGCGGAGAGAGGCAGATGCACAATAAACTCGCTGCCCTTGCCATGGCCGTCGCTTTTTGCCTCTGCGCGCCCACCATGCAATTCCGCCAGGCCACGCACCAGAGAGAGACCGATGCCCAATCCCGCCGTAGGCCCGATCGATGAGTCTTTGACCTGGGAAAACATTTCAAAGATATCGCCCAATCGCTCCGCAGGAATTCCCATCCCGTCATCCTTGACTGAGATTTTCACCTGATCCTCAGACGTCGTCACCCGGAGACTGACTCATGAATTCTGACCACTGTATTTTGCGGCGTTGTTCAGGAGATTCGTGAAAACCTGCTCCAGCCGCACAGGATCGGCTTCAAGGATTACAGGTGCATCCGGCAAATCGACCTCGATGCGTTGGTGAATGTTATCACGCAGGGGTTGGCTGGTCTCCACAGCGCTTTCGATGAGCTTGGCAAGTTCAACCCGCTCAAGCCGGAGGCTGAGCTTTCCGTAGGAAAAGCGTGATGCATCAAGCAAATCATCCAACAAACGGGTCATCTGCTGGACCTGCCGCTCGACCACGTCCATTGCCCATTCCAGATCTTCTGGACTTGTTGACTTACGGCAGAGATGCGCGGAAAATCGAATCGGTGCCAATGGATTACGCAGCTCATGCGCCAGAGTAGCAAGGAACTCATCTTTGCGGCGATGCGCTTCGAGTAGATCGTTTTCAGCGCGCAATCGATCCGTGATGTCGATTGCAATACCTCCCACCAGTTCCCGCTTGTCCAAAGGCCCCGGTATGAGGAACCTGCTCACAAGTAAGGAAATCTCCTCGCCGTCGGACTTGCGGAAAGTTTCCACCAGTGCAGTTCCAGAAAGTTCTGAAACATCCGGCACAACACCGCGCTCCACCACTGCTTGCGTAGGCAGCAGCTCCTCATCGGTGTGTCCGTAAAGCTCCTCCGGCTCCCGGCCCAGCAGGGTGGCCGCCATGCGGTTGGCATACACATAATTTCCGTCCAGATCTTTGATCCACGCGACACCCGGGAGCGACTGCATGAAACGGGCAAACCGTTCCTCCATGAGCATCAGCGCTTTCGAAGCGGTCCGCGCAGCAACATCGTGCGAGGAGATGCTCCTGGCTGTCCACCAAAGGAAGCCCAGCAAGATAAAAATCTCGAACAGGGTGCGCACCGCAGTGCCAAAAATATCATCATACAACCCTTCCTCCTGCCCCGTCAGACGGATCCAGCCCAGAAGCAGCGGGATCATAATGATGGGAATGATCAGCCTTCGTGCCGCCAGACCTCCGGCATCGGATCGTAAAAGCACCGCCATGAACCCGTAGTCCCGGATGACAGCCGCCACGCCCACACCCAACGCGGCAATGATAGTGGCGGTCTGCCATGAAATCCCTGTGATTTTTCCAATTCCAAAAAGCTGGCTTGCTCCAAACCAATACCCCACCAGAGAAAGCGATGCGATCGCGATGGGGACAAATGCCAGCACGCTGGCGATGCGGCGGCAAACGGTCCCTCCGCTGGCAAGCACCAAGGCAGCTCCAAGCAGAAGGTAGGACGTCGATGCCGGCACCCCGACCCGCATCGGCGCCGCACTTGCCGCCTGGCCCCATGTTCCTTCAAAAAGAAATTCATCAATTCCGAAATTAACGCCCGTCAGATGCTGCAAAAGTGTGAGACCGCCGAGCAACCCGCCAAAAACCGCCAGCAAACGCGCACCCAGCCGTATTTTGAAATCCTGTTTCCACCAATGGAGCAGCAGTAATGACCCGCCACACGCCATCGCGCACACAGCCGCATTGGGAAACATGGAGATCCCGCGCCCCGCCCAATCCGTGAACCGGGGAACAGGAACCGCCCAGCCTATCAATGTAATGATCCCGCCCAAAATGGCATAGGATGACACCGCAACCACTATCACTGCGGAGATTTTTTGCATCCCGAGGGAAACTCCGCTCCCGCGCAAATCTGAGACCAGCCGACCATCAAGCATGCGCGTATTTTCCTCAGGTTCATTGAAAATTAAAAGCAAATAAGCACCCTGCTGATTTGCAAACCCCGTCTTCAGCGACAAATGGCGGCTGACGCCCGGAGGATCAGCCTATCTTACGAACCCCTTCCAGACTGTCCTGGATTGCTGCATCGCCCCCGCGCACCACACTCAGTGAGCCATCCGTCTCAAGGACAACTGCTTCCACACCCTGCAACGAAGCAACTCCCGCTCCTCGCACTGCGGCACGCACCTCATCCTGGCTCACTCTCGCTTTCAAAAGCGCATCGCTGAGGAATTCCCCATGATACAACAACATCACCGGCTCGCCCGTGACCAAGCGCCGCACCCATCCATGCCGGACAATGAGCCATGTGATCACATATTGAAATCCAATCAGAAGCCCCAGAGCAATCACACCCTCCAACAACGCTACTTCTTTAGACAACAGCACCGTCGCCAGAGTGGATCCCAGCGCCACCGTCACCACCATATCAAACGCATTCATTTTTGAAAGCGTACGCCTCCCGGAGATCCGTAGTAAAAAAACAACAGCAACGTAGGCCAGCACACCCACCACCACCGTGCGAAAAACACTCTCCCATCCGTTGAAAAACAGAGTTTCCATAGCGCAACGTTATGACCATCTACCGGGACAAGCAAATCACCGGAGGAGGGCCAATACTTTCGGCAGGAAAACGATCAATCCGATGGCAGCCGCTCCGATCGCTGTCAGCAGCACAGCACCTGCGGCAACGTCCTTCGCCTGCCCGATGACCGGATGAAACTCCTTGGTGGTTGCGTCGCAGAGAAACTCAAATGCGGTATTCATAGCTTCAGCTGTCCAGACCGATGTGATCGCCAGCACAATCCAGCACCATTCGTCGGGACTTAGATTGACAGCGATTCCCGCGATGACAGTAGCAATCGTCGCAGCAAGATGAATCCATGCATTGTGCTGGGATTTCAACATGTGACCAACCCCTTGAAACGCAAATTTAAAGCTGCGAATTCGGCCAGTGAATTGGAATGGGCTGCTCATATGGTGCTCATGGCCCCAGTTTGCGGCCTTCCGCGAATGTCCGTGGATTCTTCGGATTCTGATCGTTTGCATTTTTTACCAGCAGCACAATTACTGTGACCACGTTAAAGAATAGTCCGAGAAAAAACCACAGCCACGCGTTGCGATGGGTGTTCTGCGCCCAAAGCGCACAGAACGCCCCAAACAAAAAAAACGAACTTCCACCAGCAGCGTTTTCAGCGATAGAGGTTTTCAAGCTTTGAACTTCGCGTTCCAAGGAGGATACGCGTTGGGTGAGAGCCGCCTGAGAATCCGACCGTGCAGCACCCTGCGCGAGAAGGGCATTTCCACCGACAAACAGAAACAGCCCGACGAG
>JBGTCP010000064.1:0-13749 GCA_041748815.1 Chthoniobacterales bacterium | reverse complement strand
GCCTTGAGCCCGGCGATACCTTTGTCTCCCACGAAGGCGAAAAATTCCCCATCACGTCCATCACCGAAGAAGCCGGTGTGCTCACCTACCACGGCGCAGACCGGTCAGCTCCTGAAGCGGAACTGGGCGACGCCATCAATCTCAACAAACCCGAAGACCGTTTGCTTGCGGGCCAGACCGACGAGCCGGAAGCCTTTGCGCTGCGCATAGATGCACTCCAGCGCCAGCATTGGATCCGCCAGCTGCGGGTGCGAGGATTTCTAGGCGCCCGCATTGAGCTGCTTCCGCATCAGCTTTTCATTGCCTCCGAGGTTGCGCGCCGTCCCCTCCCCCGCGTGCTCCTTGCCGACGAAGTGGGACTTGGCAAAACCATTGAGGCAGGCCTCATCCTTCACCGCCTGCATCTTACAGGGCGAGCGTCCCGCGCACTCATCCTCGTGCCCGACTCACTCGTTCACCAGTGGTATGTCGAGCTCCTTCGCCGCTTTAATTTGAAGTTCAGCATTTACGACCAGGAACGCTGCGAATCCATCACCGCCGGAGCGGATGTCAATCCCTTCCTCGACGACCAACTCATCCTTTGCAGTCTGAGTCTTTTCCAGGAAAACGAGGAGTTCACTGCACAAGCGCGGGATGCGGGCTGGGATCTTCTCATCGTGGATGAAGCACATCACCTCACCTGGAGCGAAGAAAATCCGGGTGCGGAATATGCAGTCGTGGAAACCATCGCAGCCGGATCTCAGGGCCTGATCCTGCTGACCGGGACACCCGCACAATCCGGCATCAGTGGTCACTTCGCACGTTTGCGCCTGCTGGATCCCGCACGGTATTTCAACGAGGCGGCGTTCATTGCCGAGTCTTCGCACTACGTCGAAGTGGCATCCGTGGTTCAGAAGCTGATCAACGGCACCAAGCTCACTCCCGACGAACGCAAAGTTTTTGAAGGCAAACCCGGGCGCATCCTCAAACACCTCGCGGAGTTCGATGCCGCAGTCTCTGGAGCCGGTGTCAAACTTGCCCGGGAAATGGTCGACGAATTCGGACCGGGGCGTGTGATCCTGCGCAACACCCGTGCGGCCATCGGGGGCATCCAGAATCGCGAACCTCACCTCATTCCGCTGAAAAATGATTCCTCGCCAATCGTGGCGAAAGCAAAATGGCTGGCCGGACTTTGCAAGGAACTCGCCGGGGAAAAAATCCTTGTTCTCTGTGGCACACTTGCAGAAGCCGAAGCCACCAGTGAAGCAGTGCAGGCCGAGCTTGCCGTAAAAACCGCACTCTTCCATGAGGGCATGACGTTGATTCAGCGCGACCGCAATGCCGCATGGTTCTCCGAAACGGATGGCGCGCAGATCCTGATTTGTTCGGGCATCGGCAGCGAGGGGCGCAATTTCCAATTTGCCCATCACGTCGCTCTTCTCGACATCCCGGAAGATCCTGAGATCGTCGAGCAACGCGTCGGACGCCTTGACCGCATTGGTCAGACCTCCACCATTCATGTCCATGTGCCTTACATCTCCGGCACGTCCGAAGAAACCCTTGTCCGCTGGCTGCACGAAGGCATCAACTGCTTCGCCGAGCATATCCACGGAGCTTCCGAAATCGCATCGCAACTTCAGCCGGACCTGGTCGATGCTCTTGAAAAATTTTCCAAAGTAAAAACGACCGCACTTGTCAAAAAAACACGCACCCTCGTTGGCAAGGTGAACCAGGAACTCCAGGCAGGGCACGATCAGTTGCTGGCACTCAATTCCTGCCGCCCCGACGAAGTCCGCCCGTTGATTGATGAAATTAAAAATGTCGACACCTCCACCGACCTTGAAAACTTCCTGCTGCGCATCCTCGATCCCCTCGGCGTGGAAGTGGAGACCATGTCGCAGCGCAGCTGGATCTTGCGGCCTGGCAGTCTCATGGTGGACACGCTGCCATCGCTGCCCGCGGAAGGATTGACCGCCACATTTGATCGCACATCGGCACTGTCCCGCGATGACGTGTCATTCATGAGCTGGGACCATCCACTCGTCCGGGGTGCACTGGACGCGATCCTCGGCTCGACTCACGGCAACGCAACTTGCGTGATCCGCCAGGGAGCCCCCACGCAGGGATTGCTATTGGAGGTCTGTTTCGTGATCGAATGCATCGCGCCACCCGCACTGCATGTGGATCGATTCCTCCCGCCGCAACCTATCGTTGTGAGTGTCGACCACAAAGGCACTGTGCAGACTGCGGATGTGCCTGGCACCGACCAACCCGGCAACCTCAACAAGCTCCTGAGCATGCCCGATTTCCGCCAACAGGTTTTCCCGAAAATGCTGCGTATGGCCTCAAAATCCGCACAGGGACAAATCAAAAAAACCGTCGAAGCCGCTAAAATGCTCATGACCGTGGTCCTCGACGCGGAGATCGGACGTCTCACCGATTTGCAGGAAATCAACCCCAGTGTGACAGACGCGGAGATCGAGTTGCTCAAATCACAGCGTGCTCAGATCGTCGAAGCCATCGAATCGGCACGCCTCCGCACCGATTGCGTACGCCTCATTCAACTCGTGACATAGGTAGCGGACCGTCACAGGCCATGGTTGCGGGCGTTCCACTGAAATGTGCTGAGCACTCCATCCAGCGGTGCTAGGGTGAGGTTGCCATCCGCATCACTGATCGAAGCCTGATTGGCAGTCGGGGCAAAGATCTCTGGATTTTGCATCGTGCTCCTCCAAGCTGTGCGGATATGCTCTCGCGCATGTCGGCATTGAGCAGCGCTGGAGACCAAGCATGAATCCAAACGATGACAAAACCTGCTTAAAGGTGCGATCAACGAGCCGCTCGCGATTTGGATTCTCCCGCGTGAATTCAGACGTAAAACGACGATAGGTGATCACTCCGTAGGGACCACTGTTCTCTGCACTGCCGAAGATAAAGTTGCTCTGATCGGCAAAACAATCCAGATTTGCAACTCCAATGAAGTAAACCTTTGGTCGCTCAAATGCCCGAAGTGCCGCTTTGAGTGATTGCATGAGTATTTCGATGTCCCATTGCTTGGGTGCTTGTCGTAATTCGCGCAATCCGGCATCGAATTGGGCAAGCGCATCCTTGCCTCCTGACTCAAAAGCAATATGTCGGCACGCTGTGATGACTCCTTCGTCCTTTTGCAACATCCCTTCACTCAAGCTATGTTGTTTGAGAAACGAAGCGAGTTGGGCGTCTTGCTTCATTCCATTGAGTATGTTCGTCCGCACAGTGGCCAAATGCCTCGAAACTGGATCCCTCGCCGACCCCGGGATTTCGACCTCGGCATCGCGCACAATGACCGGAATCCGAAGTGCAGCGGCAAGATCCACTACCAGTTCATTCAAAACACAGCGATCCACGCTTCCAAGAGGAACCAGCACCAAAGTTGTCGTGTCAGGCTCAGTGTGCTCAATGGGAGAGAGATCTGGAAGTGGCGCGTAGTCGAGAATGCTTACCGCACGCGCGTAGAGTTCATCCTGCTCGGTATGCTCAAGAACCAGCTGTGCCTTCTGTTTCGCGACCGCGGGTTCACCCCTCTGAGCTGCAAGTTCAGCGTAGTGCATCTGGTAATCGAGTGCCCAGGCATTGTGTTTAAGGGCGGCAGACAGGTAAGGCATGGCATCTTCTTGCTGGTCCTTGGCCAGCAGACGGTCGATGAGATCAAAGACATCCGCAATGTTCCGACGAATCATTATCGTGTCTTGAGTTGCAATGAGCGCGTCGACTCGCGTTTGCAGGTCGGGCAAAGTTGGTTCCTCGGGCTCAGCCGAGGGCAGCAATGTTGCGGCAGCACATCTACTAATCCCGCAATGCAGCATTGGCACCATCAGCAGTGCTACAACCCAGATTCGTGCCCTTGAGTTCATTTGGATTTCGGTGTCATGTTTTTTCATTTTCTTGGCGAAGATTTGAGATGGTTCCGGGTCCATCATTAATGTTTTTATGTGAATTTAATGGACTGTAGGTGAACCGGTCTGTCACGACGCCTGTTCCGTTGGTGATGGCAAGGGAGCTTCCCACGAAAATCACAGTGATGCACCGCAAGCCCGCCGCCAATCTCCGCATACAATAGCTGGCCACCGAGATAAACGTACTTGGTTGCCACACCGCCTGTGGTGTTCGTGAGCAGGCGGCTGAGCAGGCTCTGCGGATCATGAACATAATTAGTGGTCACGCCGCCGACTGTCATGCTGGTGCTGCGGCCCTCGGCGTCATAGGTATAGCTGATTCCACCGGCGCTCGTGAGGCGGTTGCGTTTATCGTAGGTGAGTGCGCTCATGACTCCGCCTACCGGTCCGTCGGTGAGGTTGCCATCGGCATCGACGGTGGTGGTGTTGCCAATTTCATTGCCCGCTGCGTCGGTGAAGCTGGTGAGCCGGTCGAGTGAATCATACTCCCGTGTGATCACGGCAGTGTCTTCGGTCACTGTGTGGAGCCGTCCTTTGGAATCATATTCAAACGCGATGACTCCTTCGCCATCGGTGAGAGATTTCAGTTGGCCGTCGGGCCAGTAATCCATGGCAACTTCCTCGCCGGATGGACGGGTGACGAATTCGGGGAGGTCGCGCTCGTCATAGGTGTAGCTCCAGGTGCGTCCGAGCGGGCTGGTGAGCGAGGCGACGCGGTTTGTCGTGCTGTTCTGCCACTGCCATTGGTGACCATTGGCATTGGTGAAGTCCGTCATATTCCCGGCGGGATCATACGCATGGGCCGTGATGTGGCCCAGCGGGTTGGTGACGGTGGTGGGTTGAAAACTTACACGGAAATTTTCCATTAAAAGCAAAATTAATGCATCATTATCGCATGATAGATTACAAGTATTAATGGAAAAATTCCTAAAAAGCGCAGCCAATTATTTAATTTTTGTTCTTTTGATCTCCTCACGAATGTAACCATTATAATAATAGACACCAATCCCAGAGATAATCTAGATAGCATAATTTCCTGAAAAGATATTTGAAGTAAATCTTCTGGAGATTGATATTTATATCGACTTAAGGTCGCGCTTATCCCAAGCAGGACAAACGTAGGATAAAGAAGAAGCAATCCAAGTATAACCGTTAAAAATAGAAAAATAGAATTTTTGAATGATGACATAACGCTACTCCTTGTTAGTAGTTACTTGATTTTTGAGATTGGTAAAATTCTTTTTTAATTATTTCAGATCTCATATGAATATTATCATGCCAAGCACCATCAAAAAATAAGTCATCAAAAAATCTTTCAAAGAACCATTGCTCTCTTTTATGCATAAGTTCATGCGCTAATATTGAAACCAACTCGGCTTGATCCTCAATTGATTTCAAGTTTAGTCTTAACATGCCCGGCATAGATGCGTCTCCCAAGACTTCAGCTCGCATGGGAATGTTTACCTCAATGAGATAATCCGTTGCATTTCCAAGCTCAGGATAATTTGCATTTATCCAGCCAGCGGCCTCAATGACATTATTAGAAAGATAGGAGGTTTCTGACCAAAATTCCCAACCCCCGGAAATTCCACTATATTCCCCGCGTCCCCAAGTTGCCGGATTGAGCAAATACCACAACCCGAGAGGATCCAAACGTGTGATCGGATTCCCTCCCACAAACGCATGCCAGTTCGCCCCGCCATCGAAGCCAATCGGATCCGCATTCAGAAAACGCCGGATCTCCGGGCTGTAGTAGCGGGCCCGCATGTGGTAGAGACCGTTGGGGTCGGAGTGGATGCCCCAGGCGCCGTGATACAGGAATGGTGTGGTGGTTGTGCCTGTGCGATGTGCGATCTCGCCGTAGGCACCATATGTCATGCGGTCAGTCACTGTGCCGGAATCATCGGTTATGGCGGTTGTGCTGCCACGATAGTCGAAGTGAAAGACGCTGATTTCGCCATTGGGGTTCTCTTGGTAGAGCAGGCGGTCGCCGGCGTAGACGAAGCGGGTTGTGCTGCTGCCTGTGGTGGAAACCAGGAGACGGCTTAATGCGCCTTGCGGGTCTTGGACGTAGTCGGTTGTGACTCCGTTCTGCGTGAGGCTGACGCGGCGGTTTTCTGCATCGTAGGTGTAGGCCACGCCTCCGGCGCTTTCGAGACGGTTCCGGATGTCGTAGACCAAAGTAGTGAGCGCTCCATCAATAGGGCCGGTGGTGAGATTGCCGTCGAGATCGCTCACGGTGGTCTGGCCGTTCCAACTGATGAGCCTGTCATCGTCGTCGTAAGTCATGATGGCAGGCTCCACGGCAAAAGGTGCTGGCTCGGGCGTGATAATCTCTTTTTTGATCCGATCCATCAAATCGTGCGTGAGGCTCGCCTGGTGGATAACCGCTCCGGTGGAAATGACGGTATCGCGGATCAGGTTAAGCCGTCCCGCATAATCATAGCCGAATTCGCGCCGAGTGTCGTTGGGCAGGTTGACGCGCCAGAGGCGGCTCTTGTTGTCATACTGGTAGCTGGTGACCCGGTCGGCCCAGTCGGTGACGGTTTCGAGGCGACCAGCATTATCATAGACTTGCAGGACCTCTTTGGCATCCGGGTAGATGAGGCGGGTGAGGTTCCCGGCTCCATCGTAGCGGTAGCCGATCTGGTTGTTGTTTGCATCGGTGAAGGTTTCCAGGCGGTCGAGAGAGTCCCAGTCGCGGGTGATGACGTCGGTTCCCTCGGTGATGGTGTGCAGGCGTCCTTTGGTATCGTACGTGTAGGTGATGGTGCCGAGAGTGTCGGTCGCGGTATGGAGTCGCCCATCGTCGTAATAAATGAGTGTTGTGGTTTCATCTGACGGGGTGGTGACGGTTTCCAGCAACTCGCGCTCGTTGTAGGTGTAGCGGAACTCGCGCTCCAGCGGCGTGGTGAGCGTAGAGATTCTATTAGTGGGAGAATGCTCCCAGGTCCAGGTTTTGTTGCGGGCGTTGGTGAATGTGAAGGGGTTCCCGTTGGCGTCATAGGTGTAACCGGTGGTGTGGTTGAGCGGGTTGGAGGCGGTGGCTAGACGTTCGACGCCATCCCATGTCGTATGACTGGTGTTGTTGAGCGGGTCTGTGCTGTATTCGAGTAAACCATCGGGGTCATTCTGACGGGTCACCATTCCTTGAGCAGGGGTGGTGATGGTTTCCGAGCGTCCCCAGGGTGACCAGGTGAAGTGGGTGGTATTGCCATGCCGGTCAGTCTGGTTCTGCAAGCGCCCACGGGCATCGAACTGGTTTGCCATGGAGAAAAGAAGAGCATCTTTCGTGCTCAACAACCGCCGGTTGAGGTCGAAGTCAAATACGAGATTGTGGGTGTTCGGGTCTCCAGCCGAGGCGATGCTGGAGGATTCGAGGTCCCCCCGGGTATCGTGCGGGGTGCTGACCGTGGAGAGGTCGGGACGGATGAGGGTCGAGACGTTTCCGAAGGCATCGTAGAGATACTCGGTGGTGTCGGTGTTGTTGGCGATGACCTTGTGGAGCAGTCCTTTGGAATCATATTCAAAGGCGATGATCCCTTCGCCATCGGTGAGGGATTTCAGTTGGCCGTCGGGCCAGTAGTCCATGGCGACTTCTTCGCCGGATGGTCGGGTGATGGATGCGGGCAGTTCGCGGGAAATGTAGGTGTAGGAAAAGGTGCGCTCAAGTGGTGAAGTGAGCGTCGCTGTGCGGTGGGTGGCACTTGAGAAATTGCTAAACATGAGGCAATAATGCACTTATTATAAAAATCAATACAGGCACTAAAATGTGAGTTGCTTTACTAAGTTTAGATTTAGTTTTTTTCTCATAAGCGAAAAAAATAATATTCCATAATATTAAAAAAGCTAAACATAATATGAATGTTAATCCGAAATCTAAAATAAAAATGCTCAATATTAGACAAGATAATTGCGATATAAATGGCGTATTCATCTAGTATTCTTTCTGCGAAGGATTCTCAGACTGGCCCATAAACTCGATTGGCAGTCCAAAAAATACATTTTTCCCTGGAATACCAAATGCGATCACTGGGTATCCGACAACGCTTCCCCCCAGTGGAGTAAACTTAGAAAAAACTTCAGCGATGCTTGGATTTCCGTCTGAGAATCCGGCCGTATTACATCCCCGAAGGTATATTTGTGCCTCAGGAGCAAGAGACTTAGACAACAATTGCGATATATCCTCTCCATCGTCATTTAATATCACGTTATTCCCAAATCGATCTTTTGAGCTTATGAGCAGCGTTCCATCAGAAAGCTGAAGCATAGAATTGTTTGCATGTCCAGTGATAGTTAAAGCGGTTATGGTCCCCGGCTCCGCGTTTGCTAGATGCGAAGTGAGTTGCCTAGAGTTCATAAATCCCGAATGAGTATTTGTGGCATCAGATATTTCAACATAAGTCAGATGGCTTGAGGCGAAGCGGAGCATCAACCCAAGAGGATCGACATACGAAGTTGGATTTCCACCAACAAACGCATACCAATTCGTCCCCCCATCAAAACCAATCGGATCCGCGTTCATAAACCGTCTCATTTCCACGCTGTAGTACCTGGCCCGCATGTGGCAAAGACCGTTGGGGTCGGTTTGAATACCCCATGCTCCGTGGAACTGGAAGGGCGTTGCTGTGCTGCCGGTGCGGTGCATCAGCTCGCCGTAGGCACCATATGTGAACCGATCTGTCACGACGCCCGCTCCGTTGGTGATGGCAAGAGTGCTTCCACGGAAATCATAGTGATGCACGGCCAGCCCGCCGTCAATCTCAGCATACAAAAGTTGGCCTTTAAGATAGACGTAGTTGGTTACCACACCATCCGTGGTGCTGGTGAGCAACCGGCTAAGCATACTTTGCGGATCATGCACATAGTGAGTGGTGGTGCCATCCGCAGTCATGCTGGTGCGTCGGCCTTCGGCATCATAGGTGTAATTGACTCCGCCAGTATTGGTGAGGCGGTTGCGTTTGTCGTACTCCAGCGAACTCAGCACTCCCTGCACAGGACCGCTTGTCAGATTGCCATCGGCGTCGCTGGTCGTTGTCTGGCCATTCCAGGCTGTGAGCCTGTCATCCTCGTCATAGGCCATGATCGCGGGATTGACCGCGAATGGATCAGGTTCGGGTGTGACCACCTCTTTGCGGATGCGATCCAGCACATCGAAACTGTGGCTCACCTCGCTGATGACTTCGCCGGTTGCGACGACTTCATCGCGGATTCCTGCAGCGCGTCCGGCAAAGTCATAGGTGATGATGCGTTGGGTGCCGTTTGGGAAAACCATTCCGCTCAGGCGGCTGTTTGCGTCATAGCTCAAGGTGGTCATGCGCGATGCCCAGTCAGTAACACTCACTACCCTGCCGGCATTATCGTAAGCATAGGTCACGGTTTTTCCATCGGGATAGATGAGTTCTGTGAGGTTGTTGCCTCCATCATAGACATAGCCGATTTCATTGCCAGCAGCATCGGTGAAGCTGGTGAGACGGTCCAGGCTGTCATATTCACGGGTGATGACGTCAGAACCCTCGGTCACGGTGTGCAAGCGGCCTTTGGGATCATAGGTGAAGTCAATGGTTCCTTCGCCATCGGTGAGGGATTTCAGTTGGCCGTCGGGCCAGTAATCCATGGCAACTTCCTCACCGGACGGACGGGTGACGGATTCGGGGAGGTCACGCTCGTCATAGGTGTAGCTCCAGGTGCGGCCAAGCGGACTGGTGAGCGAGGCAACGCGATTCGTTGGGCTGTGCTGCCACTGCCATTGGTGGCCATTGGCATTGGTGAAGGCGATCCGGTTTCCGGCGGGATCATAGACATGGCCAGTGGTGTGGCCGAGCGGATTGGTGATGATGGCAGGCCGCTCAAGCGGATCGTGTGCGAGCTGGGTGGTTTGATCGAGCGGATTGGTGGTGGCCTGTACGAGTCCATCGGCATCCAGAGTGTGCAATGAGGATTCGCCGCTGGGGGCGGTGAGGTCGAGCACCCGGCCCCATGGAGTGAAGCTGGTCGCAACGGTATCTCCATGACGGTTGGTGGTGGCGGTCACGCGGCCCACTGGATCCAGCGAATTGATGGTGCCGAATCCGAAGGCATCCGCACTGGAGAGCAGGCGCCGGTTGAGGTCGTAGGCCAGTGTGAGTGGGTAGGTATTCAACTGAAGCTGAGTCGAGAGAGGAAGTATTGACTATGGAATAATGCCAGACAGTATCGACCTAATAAATGATAAAATTTAAGCATCATCCAGCCGCGACAATCCCAACCTAAAAGAAAGCTCATTAAATAGATTGTTAATATCATAAAACATAGAAGGTATCACAAAGTATTTCTTTTCTCGCAAAACGATAACCCCCGACCCCCCCATTCGAAATTCCGTAACACTGTTCCAAAAAGTATATTTTTCCAGGATGGCACCACGGTAAAGAAACCCATGCTGATCTATTCGAATTAAAGCGCGAAAGTAAAAAGCTATACAGTAAATTCCTCCCAAGCAAAATAATATTGATGCGATCACTAGCGTAAAGTAACCGCCCTGCTCGTCAGAAAATGAAAAGTAGATGATAAGAATGATCTGCGCCAACAATACCAAACCCAAACACAGAACAAACTTTCCTGGCCTAAAAAAAATAGTCTCTACTTTCATAGTAAGTTACTAATCACATCCTTGAGCATTTGGCATATTTAATAGCGCGTCTAAGAATGCACCAGAAAAAGGCAGCAGGAAGCTTTCGGAGGCACCGAACAAGGAAAAATGGAACTGATTGCAGACGCCCGTCAAGGAAGCGGAGAAGCTACCTGAAATACAAAGTCTACTCATCACGATGGAGGCGCTCATATTCCTTTGTAGCCCTAATGTTATAAGCTCTCGTTTGAGACTCTCTTGCTAAGTCTGACATGTTCTTAAGAAGCGCCGGGAGAACGTGGCGAGAACCATCTAGAAGCTCTATTACCATTCCGCGAGCATCGAAATTTACAACTTTAATGTCGCATAACTCGACTCGACCGCTTGCAAAATAAATTTTATATTCCAGCGATTTATCATTGATTATTGCGAACGCCTTAAATCCTATAAGAAAATAGATGATTGCAGTAGTAAAAAGTGGAATTCCGAAAATTAAGAGTATAACGCGAGCTGATGTGGTTACCGGACGCTCAGCAAGGGCATTAAATATGATGAAAACACCTAAAAGCGCTGCTAGAAAAAAAATAGCTTGAAATACCAGGGATATTTTGTAAGACGTAGACGTCATGAGATTCAATAAGTAACTTGATGTAATAACTATAATTAATCCTTACCATTTTCTGGTGACAATCCACCCGTGAGCCATGCGTCGATAAGCGCTGTCGCCAAGGGTAAGAAACCGCTCTCAATCCCGGCGATAATTAAATCAGCCTGTGCAAGACCTATTCCATGAGCTTTCATGCCTGTCATCAAGGCAGCGTGGTAGGCGTGAATGGCTGGAAGGGGCGTTCCTGATTGCATCATAATTGATGAGTTTATAACCATTTGATTGGTCGCAACTTGGTTGACCCGGATTGCATGTTGAGTGACCATGTGGTGCAAGCCAGATACCGCACCACCCATTGCCCCGCCAAATGCTCCAACACTTCCAGCTATTATTTGCTGGGAAGTGGATATTTCGGAAACAGGTGTCCCTTGTACAAGTTGTGAAGTTGTATTTGAGATGACGCCGGCACTCGAGCCAACCACTGTCGACGCAACCACCGCACCCCCGATCGAAGTTGTGCCTGCGCTGACCGCAGCGGCGATGATTGCGGCTCCAGATCCGATCAGCGCACCACCAGCAGCTCCGCCAATGATGGAAGCAGTGACATCTCCTCCAAAAACCGCAGCGGCAACCCCACCTGCTACACCTCCGATGACTGCTCCAAATGCTCCACCAACAATGCCCAATTCACCCGATGGATCGATTATCATCACCGGATTCCCCCCCACAAATGCATGCCAGTTCGATCCGCCATCGAAGCCAATCGGATCCGCATTGATAAATCGCCGGATCTCCGGGCTGTAGTAGCGGGCCCGCATGTGGTAGAGACCATTCGAGTCGGAGTGGATTCCCCAGGCTCCGTGATAGAGGAACGGAGTGGTGGTTGTGCCGGTGCGATGTGCGATCTCACCATAGGCTCCATATGTCACACGGTCGGTCACTGTGCCGGTCTCATCGGTCATGGCGGCTGTACTGCCTCGATAGTCGAAGTGGAAGACGCTTATTTCTCCGTCTGGGTTTTCTTGGTAAAGCAGGCGGTCACCTGCGTAGACGAAACGGATTGTGCTGGTCCCGGTGGTTGAGACAAGAAGACGGCTTAATGCACTTTGCGGGTCGTGGATGAAATTGGTCGTCGTGGCCTCGGCGGTCATGCTGGTGCGGCGACCTTCGGCGTCATAGGTGTAGGTGACACCACCGGCTTCGGTCAGTTGGTTGCGGGCGTTCCATTGGAATGCGCTGAGCACTCCATTCAGCGGTGCGAGGGTGAGGTTACCATCGGCATCGCTCGTTGTCGTCTGACCGTTCCAAGTGGTCAGGCGGTCATCCGCGTCATAAGCCATGGTCGCGGGACTCACGGCGAAAGGCGCTGGCTCGGGAGTTACGACTTCTTTGCGGATGCGGTCCAGTAGGTCATATTCGAAATTCACTTGGTGGATGATCTCGGGGGATTGCACATTTTCGTCCCGGATCTGCGTGACCCGGCCTGCAAAATCGTAAGTAAATTCCCGGCAGGTTTCATTCGGGAATGTGATGCGCCAGAGTCTCGAATTCGCATCGTAGTCGAAGACGGTCTCCCGGTTGGCCCAATCAATGACATGGGTCAGGCGTCCTGCGTTATCGTAGATCTGAGTCACTTGTTTGGTGTCGGGGTAAATGAGGCCGGTCAGATTGCCTGCTCCGTCATATTCGTAGCTTATTTCGTGCCCATTTGCATCGGTAAATAACGTAAGCCGGTCAAGGCTGTCATATTCGCGGGTAATGACATCGGTGCCTTCGGTGACGGTGTGAAGTCGGCCTTTGGAATCATAGGCAAATTCAATGGTGCCCTCCGAATCGGTGAGGGACTCCAGGCGACCGTCGGGGAAGTAGAGAAAGCTTGTGCTTTCGTTGGATGGTCGGGTGACGGATTCGATGAGTTCGCGGGAATTGTAGGTGTAGGAGTAGGTGCGCTCAAGTGGCGAGGTGAGCGTCGCGGTACGATGGGTCGGTGTGTGGGTCCACTGCCACTGGTGCCCGTTGGCATTGGTGAAGGAATCGGCATTGCCTGCGGGATCGAAGGTGGAGGCGATGGTGTGGCCCAGCGGATTTTCGGTAATGACGGGTCGATCAAGGGCGTCGTGAGTGAGTGTGGTGGTCTGATCCAGCGGGTTGGTGAGTGTGGCAGGCAACCCATCGGCATCCAGCGAGCTGATGGTGGCTGAGCCGTTGGGATGGGTAATGCTGGTGATGCGGCCCCACGGCGTGAAATTGGTGCTGGTTGTGTCGCCATGCCGGGTGGTGACCGCGCTCACGCGTCCGACAGGGTCGAGAGTTTCCACGCTCTCAAATCCCAGCGCATCGGCAACGCTCAAGAGGCGGCGGTTGAGATCAAAACTGGTGGCCAGGGGATGGGTATTCAGGTCGCCAAAGGTCATGATCGAGGAATCAAGCAGATCGCCACGGGCATTGAAGGTGGTGGTGATGGTCGAGCCATCGGCGCGGCGGGTGGATGCTGGATTTCCGAACAAATCGTAACTGAGGATTTCGGTGGTGTCGCCGTTGGGGGCGATGGTTTCGCGCGGGAGGCCGGCGTGTATGCCGGTGTCGAAGTAGGTGAAGGTGGTCACGCGGTTTTGCGGGTC
>JBGTCP010000063.1:0-12241 GCA_041748815.1 Chthoniobacterales bacterium | reverse complement strand
GTCCATACTCTACTCGGTCACTTTCGCGCGCAGCTCTTCATCATCCGGAGCCTTCGCAAGGGCGCGTGCGTAGAATTTTTGGGCTTCACCGTTTGCTCCCAGCGATGCGTGCACATCCCCGATGGTTTCCAGCAAAGCTCCTGTGGGTTCTTCGGATTTCTCTAAAGCAACCTCCAGCTGCTCCAGTGCGGCGTTTGATTGTCCTTGCCGGAAGAGTGTGAGCGCAAGTGTGTGCCGGTAGCTCGGATTCTCCGGCGCTTCCTGCACGTTAAGTCCGGCCATCCGCGCAGCTTCCTCAAGGTTCTTGGATTTTCGGGCCCAGAGATATGCGAGGTTGTTGGATGCGTCGGGGTTTCCCTCAGGCACCAGGCGGAAGGCTTGTTCAAATAATTTTTCCGCATTGTCGAGTTCACCCAGCTCATAAAATGCTGAGCCCATGCCCATCAGCAAAGATGCCATCAAACCAGGAGGAATATCTTCCGGCAGCAGCTGTTCAGCGGTGTCGAACACTTCTAGTGCCCGCTCGTAGTTCTTTGTCTCCAGTAAAAGTATGGCGTAGTTCGCCTGCAGATTAAAATCCTCCGGGTGGGATAAGATTGCCCGCTCGAGCACGCCTTTTGCTGCCTCCGGCCGACCTTGCGATCTGAGCATTTGGGAGTTCCTCAAAATCGCACCCACGTCTTCCGGATTCAATGCAAGGTAAATCCGATAAGCTTCTGCTGCGTCCTCGATGCGCCCGGTTTCCTCAAGAAGATTGGCATACGCCAGGCGGGTCCTGACATCCCCAGGATTGATGGCTATCATCTGCTGGATCGTCGAAATGGCCTCCTCTTTTTTTCCGGTGGCAGTTTGTGTGAATGCCAACTGCTGCAGGACCCCGGGATCTGTGGGGCGCAGCTCTGCAAGGCGCTTCAGGGCGGTAAGTCCCGCGTCGATTTGCCCCGTCTCCACAAAGTAGGTCGAAGCATGAGAGAGCACGACCGGTAATTCGGTGCCGAAGCGCATGGCGCGTTCAAAAAACGGATTCGCCTTTTCCAGAATCTCAGCATTGGTATCTCCCGCACTCCGCAAATACGTGTAGTAGAGGATTCCCATCCGGAGCCAGAAAAGCGGAAGGTTTGACGTCTCAGCCGCAGCATCGCGGTAGACTTTTTCGATCTCACTACGGTTCCCCCCTGCCTGCAGCGCTTCGAGCCGTCCCAAATAAGGTGCCAGCTTAGCCTGAACCGCAGCCATAGGTGAAATCTCCCCCAACTCCAATGAGGGCGAGGGCTGAACGGCGTCTAGCAGAGGTTCAGTCACATCGCCTGCGGATGTGTTTGCTGTATCCACCGGCACCGTTGGGCTTTGCTTAACCGCCCACAGAGCAGCCGTGCCGACTACGATCAAGGCTGCCAACGCAATCAACACATTCCGTTTAGTCCCAATCTTTTCAATCAGCTGCTCCCGCTCCAGCTTGCGTTGCAGCTCTTCTTTGAAAAGCGGAACTCCGCCCCGGCCGGGATTGATAAAAAACTCTGCCTTCGCCGGTTTTTGTGAGCCAGTCGGCGGTGCAGGTTTCCCTGGCTCGCGAAGCGATGGGGAGGGAGATGGCTTTTCCGATGGAGGTTTCGGAAGATCGGTCCGCCGGGATTGATCGAGCTTCAGTTTTTTAGAGTCATCCGCCTCACTGTTGCGCGTTTTACCGAAGTTCCGCGGTTGGAGCCGGGACTTCTTTCGCTGCTCTGGTTCGTCAGAATCTGACATGGTAAATTAACATCGGAAATTCGGAGTATAGGCTCTCAGACAGGAAGATGCTTTTTGAATACTCCGCCCCTCCCCCCGCGTCAAGACATGACGTGATCGTCCTGGTCCGGGCGGGACGCCTGCCATGGCGGACCGTGCCACCCAAGTCAAAACAATCCACTCCTGCGGAATGCCCCAGGGGGCATGCGGGTGTTGCGGGTGAACGCACGGGTGAAATAATTGGGATCCGTGAATCCGCACGCTCTCGCGACCTCGGGGATTGGCAGCGTGGTGGTCGTCAACAACGTGGCCGCTTTTTTAAGCCGGGCATTGAGCAAAAAGCGGCCCGGCGATGTCCCTTCGTGTTTTTGGAATTCGCGGCTGAAATGGTATTGGCTGAACCCGGCAGCTTCAGCCATCTCGGGCACTCCCATTGGGCGGTGCAGGTTTTTTTCGCACAATTGAATAGCGCGCGCGATGGCCGGTGTGCGCGGCGGCCTCGCACCTCTCGCAATGACCGACCCGCCTGCTCGCTCGAGCATCGACATCCCAAAGGTGTAAACCAGGGCCGACGATTTGCATTTGGAGACAGGCGCTTCGGAGAGGTGACTCAGGCATAACTGCATCGCCAGCTTGAGCTCGGGGGAATTTTTGCGCATTGGCATCACCGGCCCAATGGATGCGGTTGCCTTGCGCCAGAGCCGCATCAATTCAGCACCCCACATAGAAATGTAAAAAAATTCCCAATACGCTCCTGGGGTCCTTGGGAGCAGGTAGCAATGGTTGTGCGGTACGTGCAAAAGCATCGCCTCGCCTGCCCGCACCGGCAGACGTTTGCCGTCAAAGATGAGTTCGCCCTCGCCGGCGATCGTGTATTGAAAAATCGCAAACTCTAATGGTCCCCGCCGCTGCCCGTGCCAATGGTAACCGAGATCCGTTTCATGACAGACGCCCGCATTCGCACACGAGGCTGATAGCACGAAATCACTCTCCTGGCGCCAGTCAGACCATTGTTTACCCATTAAACTTGTCATTCGCGAGAGCAAGATAGTGCTATTTTTAGCAAAATGTTCTGCTTTTGCAATCAGACACTTTAGCCCATTTTGAGATTTCATACAGGCTGACGAGAATATTCCACCAGCCGACTCTCCTCACATTACCCTGAAACCCTCTTAATACCTATGTCTGACGACACCAAAGGCCATGCCTCACATACCAAGGACGCTGCAGCTGCCGGTCTGGCAGGTGCAATGCCACGTCCCATCAAACTCACCATGCTCGGAGCTGGCAGCGGATTCACCCCGCGTCTCGTCAACGACGTGCTCCAGATCCCCGGCAGCCAGGGCGGCGAAATCGCAATCGTGGATATCGATCTCACCCGCCTCTCGCAGATGGAGAAGCTTCTCAACCGCATCCTGGAGACCACGGGGCGCACTGAGCAATGGAAAATCACAACCTCGCCCGATCGCCGCACTGTGTTGGGCGGATCGGACTACATCATCAACTGCATCGAAGTGAGCGGGCTGGAATGCGTGCGCCACGACAATGACATCCCGGCAAAATACGGCATCAATCAATGCATTGGCGACACCATCGGGCCTGGCGGGCTTTTCAAATCGCTGCGCACCGTCCCTGTATTCCTCGAAGTGCTCAAAGACGCTGAGGAGCTTTGCCCAGAAGCGCTCGTGCTCAACTACACGAACCCGATGAGCATGATGTGTCTGGCTGCCGGGCGCAGCAGCAGCATGAATGTTGTGGGACTTTGCCACTCAGTGCAAGGTACTACCCATCTCCTTGCCAACCGCCTGAGCATCCCGATTTCCGCGATCGAGTGGGAATGCGCCGGCATTAACCACCTCGCGTGGATCACCAAGTTCCGTCACCTTGGTGCCGACCTCTACCCGCGTCTTTTTGAGATGGCAGAAGCGGATTTTGCAAAAGCATTCGCCGAAGGCTGGACCGACCCGGAGAATATCAAAGATCCCCGTGCGGTGGAACGAGCCGAGCATCATCGCGATCTTGTGCGCAAGGACATGATGTTGCACTTCGGCGCATTCATTACCGAATCCAGCGGCCATCTTTCCGAATACCTCCCCTACTACCGCAAGCGCAAAGACCTGCTCGAGCGCTACATGCGTCCCGGCTACGATGGCGGCACCAGCTTTTACGCCGACAACTGGCCGACCTGGCGGGCATCGGCAGATAAAGAACGTGCCGAAATGATCGATGGCACCAAGGAAATCCATTTCAAACGCACCTGGGAATATGCATCCTGGATCATCGAGGCCCATCAGAAGGATCAGCCATTCCGCATCCACGGCAACGTGATGAACAATGATCGCTCCGGTGGTGGCACTCTCATCAGCAATCTGCCTGCCGATGGATGCGTGGAAGTCGCCTGCATGATCGACCGCAACGGCATCAATCCGACCCGCTACGGCAAACTCCCGCCGCAAATGGCAGCGCTGTGCGTTTCAAACATGAGCATGTTTGATCTGGGTGCTCAGGCGTGCATCGAAAAAAGCAAAGAACTCGCGATCCATTCGCTGATGGTTGATCCGCTCTCAGCAGCCATGTGCTCGCCGGCTGAAATCAAGAAAATGACCCTCGAAATGTTCGACTCAGAAGCATCCTTCCTCCCCGGCTATCGCTGAAGAGACGCTTTGCAGTTGCCTCTTTGGAGTGAGTGCGTGATCCTTCGCCCACCCACTCCATGCCTGTCGACCCTGAGAGCCCAGCCAGTGTAAAACCCTTGTCATTCCGCGAAGCGGTGTGGCTTTGGTGGAAAATCGGGTGGTTGAGTTTTGGTGGCCCCGCGGGTCAGATCGCGCTAATGCACAAGCTGGTCGTTGAGCAAAAGAAGTGGATTTCTGATCGGGAATTTTTGCATGGGCTGAATTTTTGCATGCTTTTGCCTGGTCCTGAAGCGCAGCAGCTAGTGACCTACATTGGCTGGCGGCTGGACTCGATTCGAGGTGGCATTGTGGCAGGGATTTTGTTTGTGCTCCCGGGTGCGCTTGTGCTTTGGCTCCTTGCGTGGCTGAGCATGGTAGCGGGTGAGACACGGTGGGTCACAGGCGTCTTCTCGGGATTGGTGCCGGTGGTGATTGCAATTGTGCTCTCCGCGCTCATCCGCATCGCCCGCAAATCGCTCAAACATCCCGTGCTGTGGGCTGTCGCAGGCTTGGCATTTGTGGCGCTTTTTGGATTCAATATTTACTTCCCGGCGATCATTGGATTGGCGGCGCTGGCTGGCGTGCTCGTGCATCGGGCAATACCAGTGCTCGCCGCAAGCTGGGTAGGCTCAGACCACGGTGTTGTGCCGCCAGAGCCTTCCGATGGTGCTGCTTCGGCGCACGCGGGATGGTTTCGCATCCTCATCGTTTGTCTCGCGCTCTGGGCGTTCCCGATCGTCGCTTCCGGCTTCGTGTTTGGATGGGATTCCATTTTTGTGAAATTGGGGTTGTTCTTCAGCAAGGTGGCGGTCGTGACTTTTGGTGGGGCCTATGCAGTGTTGCCATTCGTTGCGCAGGCGGCAGTTGAAAATTACGCATGGCTGAGTGCAGAGCAAATGATCACCGGCCTGGCAATGGCCGAGACCACGCCGGGACCACTCATCATGGTGCTGCAATATGTCGGTTTCGTCGCCGCTTGGGCGGACCCGCATGGGATGTCGCCACTTCTCGCTGCCACTGTCGCTGCAGCGATTACGACATGGGTCACCTTTGTCCCGTGCTTTCTCTTTGTCTTCCTTGGAGCTCCATGGATGCTCAAGTTGCAACATGTGCAGTGGCTCCGGGTGGCACTCACTTTCATCACCGCAGCTGTCGTGGGAGTGATCTTAAACCTTGCAGTCTGGTTCTCGCTGAACGCCTACCAGGGCGAGACGCCTGAGGGCAGGATCTTCCTCGTTGTCCTAGCCGTGATATTCTTTGCGGCGTTGCAATCAGGACGCGCGGGCGTTGTTCCGATTGTGCTGCTCGGTGCAGTCTGCGGGCTGATCCGCGCAGTGGTCGGTTTTTAATTCCCTCAGTGCTGGATTTGGAATCGATCTACATGCACGTGGGCCATGCCGGCCCGGTCCGCCGCTTCAATACCAGTAGGGCTATCTTCAAACACAAGGCACTTGGTGGGCTCCACTCCGAGTCGTTCTGCAGCGAGCAGGAATGTGTCCGGGGCAGGTTTGCCATGCGTGACATCCTCAGCTGTCACCACCACCGGAAATAAACCTTCAAGCCCGAGCACCTGCAACGTGCGCACCACCACATGACGCAGCCCCCCCGATGCCACTGCCATCGGCAGATGCCCGAGATGGCGCTCGGCATATTCCACAACAGGCTTGATCGGCAGGACCTCCTCAAGGCGGGAGGCAAAGACGGATTCCTTTTCGTGTACAATCGCATCGGGATCCAGTGCAGTCCCATTTTGTTCATTGAGCATCAGGACAATCTTGTGAGTGGGTATCCCTCCCATACTGTAAAATTGATCTTCATTAAAATGCACCCCGTGACGTCCGAGCACTTCCGTCCATGCGATATAATGCAGAGGCATGGTATCCGCCAATGTGCCGTCGCAATCAAAAATAAGTCCGCTGAATTCTCCCTGAGGTATGTTGAGTTCCATGCGGGATTGGTAGCACGCATCTTTTGCGCTCTGCAACTTATTGCTCTTGGCTTGTGCGCGAAAGAGGTTAGGCTTCAGCAATGCAAGGCGATGAAAAAGTTGCTGATCCGCAGCCCGCTGATCCAGCGGAGTTGTCGGGCTCCGGATCTGATGCGTCGGAGAAAACACCTGCGAGTAAACCATTGACGCTTCGGCAGCACGCGCGGCAGCCCGTCGGTTTGATCATTCTCGCGGTGATCATATTGGTGGGAGCTTATTTCGGTCTGCACGCCTGGCTGGCAGCTGCCAGCTATCCCGGCGAGGAAACCGTCGTGGAACTCATCGGGGATCTGGACAGATTGAATGGCACGGAATTCGAGGAAGTGAAGACAGATGCCGGAGCGCTGGATGATTGGATGTTCCTGACTTCGGGACTCGATGAATTTAAGGTACCGGAGTCATTTGCCGGGGTCTCGGCCATTGGGTTCCGGGTGCGCGATGTCGAAGGCCATCCTGTGGTGCAAATTGTTCTGGATGGGCGCGGGGCAATTTTGCAGATTTTCCGTTCCAGTGATTTTCAGGTAAAAAGCCGCAAGCCGGGCGAGTGGGTTTTGCATCAGACAGGCGACTGGACGGGCGCGTTCAGCCAAAGCAACGGACTCGGTTACATCGTGGCATTCCAAGGCAGCGAGGAGGAAATGCGCACATTTCTCGACGCACCGGCCAAAATCCCCATCGAGGGTTAAGTCAGGTGCCCGCCAAAACACAGACCTTGTTTGTCTATGGAACTCTCATGCACCCGCCGGTCTTCGAAAAGGTCACCGGGAATAAGCCTGGAGAAATGAGGAAAGCACGTTTGCCCGGATTTCAACGCTCCAGGCTGGAAGGAGTGACATTCCCCGGCATCGTGCCATCAACGGGCCATTCCACCGACGGCCTCCTTGTCGCTGTGGATGGCGATGCACTGTCACTGTTGGATGCCTTCGAGGGCAGTTGGTATGACCGCGCGCCAGTAGTCGTTGAGGCCGGGGATGGACAAGCGATTTGCGCTGAGGTATACGTGACTTCACAAGTTGTAAGGCACCTCATCACAGGCGAACCCTGGGATTTCAAAAATTTCCTTTCCGTTGACTTGCATTCCTTTCTGAATGACTGAAGCATTAAGCCCCCTTTAGATTCATGACCAGATTTTGCTCACAATCCGTTTTTAAGCTGCTCCTCACCGTAATTATTGCAGTCCTGGTGGCTTGCGGCCCTGTGCCCACCGCTGAACAAAAAGCCGCCGAAGCCCAGGCCGCTGAGGATTCCGCAGCAATGCGCGCCGCCCTTGAGCAACTCATCCAGATGCAGGAGCAATCACTCGTGCAGGGCATTTCACAGCAACCACCCGTCGCTGCAGCAGCACCATCCAGTCCGCCGACCGCACCGCAAGATCTGGCTCCGCCCGACACCTACTATCTCACCGAACGCATCTCCGTGGTAACTCCGTCCGGCATCCGGGGATACGAAGCCGGCACCAAGGTGCTCAAAGTGTTCGACGGCCTTTACACCATCGAGGGCGAGGCCACCGAGGTCGACCCGCTTCAACTCACCAACGATCTCAATGTCATCCGTGCAATCATCCAGGAGCAACGCGCAAAATTCGAAGCCGCCAAAGAGGCGCGCGCCCGCGCCGCCGCGCCGCCCCCGGCTCAAGTCGCGCAAGTGACGGAGCCAGACCCGTTTGCAGTACGTACCATTGGCAACACACCTCCAGCGGAATTGCCGCCAATCGCCGCAGCGGTGCCTGGGATGGCCGAGCCATCGGGACTCGAAGACGGCCCGGAGTCACCACTCGGCAGGCCCGTGCAACTGGACCTCCAGGAAGTAGAAGTCGAAAAACCCAAGCTCGAAACTGCCGTGCGCGAATACCAAAGCCCCAGCACCGGCCAACGTTACCAGATCCGCGTCACGGGCGCAAAAGTCTCGGAGTAGCACCGACTGATAATGCGGATGAGATGGCAAACAATGTATGAAGCGCGGTGGATCTTCGCCGTGATCCTGGCCCTCGCTGTGGTTTTCTACTGGATCTCGCCGTGGTTGCTGATTCTTTCAGCGGGGCTGATGCTGTTTGTGCTGTATTTTTTCCGCGACCCTGTGCGAGAAATCCCCGGAGACGCAGACGCGATCATCTCGCCGGCGGATGGCAAAGTGGCAGACATCTCCGACAATATTCAGCTCGATGGCTACGACGAACCAATGGTGCGGGTGGGAATCTTTCTCTCCGTCCTCGATGTCCATGTGAACCGCATCCCGCTCGCCGGCAAAGTGCTCGCCACAGAAGAACGCGTCGGCAAATACCTCGATGCAAGACATCCCGAAGCCGGAACTTTAAATGCCTGCCGGATCTGGGATTTCGAGTCCGCGCAGGGAGTCGCCTACCAGGTGCGCCAAATAACCGGTGCCATCGCACGAAGGATCGTGCCGTGGTCGAAACCTGGCGATTTCCTTAATCGTGGCGACCACTTCGGTATGATCCGGTTCGGCTCCCGCACGGAACTTTACTACCCACAGGCCGCAATTACCCTGACCACAAAAATCGGTGACAAAGTGCAGGGCGGCTCATCCATTTTAGCGCGATTAAAATCATGAGCGACGACGGCCCGAAGATTTATCTGCTGCCGAACTCCATGACAGCTGGCAATCTGTTCTGCGGCTTCGCGGCTGTGTTGAAAATTCTCGAAGGCGCCTTGCAACAAGCTGCCGGTGAGCCTGCGACCGCAACCTTCCATGCGGCGGTTCTCTTTATCCTCGGTGCATGTTTGTTTGACCTGCTCGACGGGCGGCTTGCGCGAATGGGCGGGCGTGAGAGCGCATTTGGTCGCGAATTCGATTCGCTGGCCGACATTGTTTCCTTCGGCCTCGCCCCTGCTCTGCTCGTGTATCAAATCGTGCTGGCCGAGTTTGACAATGCAGGCTGGATCATTGCGTTTTTGTATTTGCTCTGTGGCGGACTGAGGCTGGCGCGGTTCAATTGCATCGCTGCGGGCAATTCCGCAGCCGCAACCAAGGACTTCCAAGGTTTTCCCATCCCAGCCGCAGCCGGTCTCACTGCTTCGCTCACCTTGCTCATGCTGTTGCTGGAGGCCGGTGAAAGGCAAATCGGAAACTGGAAGTATGTGTTGCCACCACTGATGATTTTTTTGTCGTTCATGATGTTCAGCAAGGTGACCTTTCCGAGTTTCAAATCGATCAACTGGAAGACGCGCAAGCCGATAACACGGTTCCCCATCATCATCCTGCTCGCGGTGTTCACCGTGATGAACTGGCAATGGATGCCTGCCATCCTCTTCCTCGCCTATCTCCTGTATGGTTTCTCGCGGCCATGGATCTCCAAAGAATGGCGTCAGACCGTCGAAGAACATGAGGATGACGACGCCGATGAACCGGAGAACGGCAACCTGAAGGAATGAGTGACTTCCATCAGTTCGGCCTCATCTCAACGCTGCATCGCATCGGAGACAACGGCGGACTGGAAAAACGACTGGAGGAATTTTCAGAAAAACGCCAGGTCGGACTTGTCCTGCCATGCCACTTCGAGGACCTACAGCAACCCGCCATGCGCGGCATTCTTGGCGAACTGGCCAAAGCAAAATTCCTCGCGCGACTCGTGCTCGTGACCAATAGCGGAGGACATGAAGGATACGCGCTGGCACGCCACCTCCTGGAATCCCTGCCCATGCAGACGACGATCATCGCTGCTGATTGCGCACCGGTCTCGAAATGGCTGCAAGCTTTGCCAGTCACCACACAACCAGGCAAAGGGCTGAATGTCTGGCTGGGGATCGGAGCACTGCTCCAGAGAAGTCCGCAGGTCCATACCGTCGCCGTGCATGATTGCGATATCGTGGGCTACGATCGGGATCTCCTCGCGCGACTTTGCGTGCCTGTGACTGATCCAGTCCTCGACTATGCATTCGCAAAAGGCTATTACCGCCGCGCCAGCGGTCGCCTCTTCGGACGCGTGAGCCGCCTGTTCATGATCCCGCTGCTCCAAGCGTTGGGGCGGGTGCTGGGGCATAGCCCGTTGCTTGATTTTTTTGAATCGTTCCGATATCCGCTGTCCGGCGAGATCGCACTTTCCCGTGAGCTTGCAAACGCACTACCGGTGGCCATGGATTGGGGATTGGAGACTGCCATGCTCACGGATGTGTTTCAGCAAATCGACCCCGACCTGATTTGCCAGGTCGATCTGGGCGCAAAGTTTGAGCACAAACATCAGCCGCTGGGCTCCGCCAATGCATCCACCGGGCTTGCCCGCATGTGTTGTGAGATCAGCCTTTCCCTGTTCGACGCGTTGGCTCGAGAAGGAGTGCAACTCGAGGAGGATACCCTGATTGCGATCTGCAAATCTTACGAAAAAGCTGCAGCCCTCACATTGCGAAGATACCGCGATGTCGCCCGCTTTAACGATCTGGAAACTTCCAGCGACGAAGAAGAAGCGGTGAATGTTTTCGGTGCTGCACTCAATGCCTCCTGCAAACAGGGCAGACAGTCGACTTCTGCGCTCCCCTCATGGTCGCAGCTTGCCCGTAGCGAGCCACAACTCGTTCATGCTTTTGCCGCCATCGATTGGACGAACGCCTGATGCAGTCAGATTCGAACACGCGCCTCTTCCCTTACCTGCCAGGCAACGCGATCTGTTCTGCGCGGAGTCAGTATTGATCTCCAGACCGCAGTCTCCTTCTACCGGCCTCCTGCGACAAGAATGTCGCAGCTACTCAGAACGTGACTTTGGATGCCTATGAGTAGCTGCGATCTCCAGATCGCAGTCCCCGCCCACTGCCCCCCTACGACAAGAATACGGAAAGGAGAAAAATTGAGCAATTTATGGGCGGATGCGCCCCACCTCCACCAGCTTATCCTCATCCGGCCGCACAACCACTATCTCACCAGAGGTCGGCACGATGCCCGTCAATGCCGTGATATTGACCTGGTGAGTAACGATTACCAAAGTGACGTCATCCTTAAGGTGATCGCGAATCAATCCCGCCGCCGCTTCGCTGATCTCCGCCTCCATGGCGCGATTTGCGAAAAAAGAATTAAGCGCCAGCGTAGCACGAACCTCCCCGAGATCCAAAAGTGCAGCAGTTTCCACACACCGGTTCCATTGGCTGGAGAACACCTGCGGATTCAGAATTCCCGCCTCCTTCAATCCCTTCCCAACGGTCCTGGCCTGCTCACGCCCCGCTTCCGACAAATTCCGCTGAGTAGACACATCCTTTAGATCAAAAGCTGCCGGATCGCCAGTCCCCGGCGCCAACGCATGGCGCATCAATAAAACATGCCCTCCGCTCCGCAAAGCATCCCGCACGAGGTCCTCAGCGATTGCTGAAGCAATATTTAACGCGAACAGGACGAGCACGATACCAAGTCGGCGCATGAGTCTTCGATGTAATGTCACAAAAAAGGTTCGTTCCGCGCACCTTGCCAGATGTGCAGAATTTCGACGCTACGCGACTGCTCAAGCATCGTAATGAAGGTCTGCAATTACCGCATCCTACCAGATTGCGATGAACTTGGTCAGTCGCCTGCCCACGACTCTAAAAGTTGCCCAGTTTCCTCGTGGGTTTTTGTGCGGCCTTCCGTCACATCCGCACGTCCGCGGCGAATTGCCGCCATGACATGCAACTCCTCAGTGATTTCGTCGAGCGAAGCGGATTCTGGCAGCCTCCCCAAAGCATCCAAAACGGCTCGGTGCCCCAAAGGGCATGCGCGTCAAGTTAAGGGTTTATTTGGCCCGACGGGCCTAAATTCCATAGCCCAGCTCGCAGGGCTGGGTCCACAAAATTAAGAATTTGCGGGCTGAAAGTCCGCGATCCGGTGCGGCAACCCAACACAATCCTCGAAATCGCGACCTTTCAGGCCGCATTGC
>JBGTCP010000062.1:0-11118 GCA_041748815.1 Chthoniobacterales bacterium | reverse complement strand
CGCCAGTCCCACCAGAAAAACCACCAGCACAATTTGAATGACAACATTGGTGCCAATTTGGAATTGGTTGATCTTAAAAACGCGATCCGGCTTACCGGGTTTCGTGGCATCGCTATCGTTGGAAGAAGGATTACTCATGATTCAGGATCTCCATTTGCGGGCTTGGAACACCTGCAGCGTGATGAAAAGCATGAGCACAGTCATACTCAGGTAATAAACAAGAGGGCGTGAATCAATCAGCCCGCGGGAAAATTCGCCCATGTGTTCGATAGCCGAGAAATAGCCGATCAGATCGCGCACCACCGGGCTTACATTCAGGATAATGAATGAGAGAAGTCCGGTAAAAAACAGCAGCGTGATGCTGGCAAATGAAATCACTGCGGCAATCATTTGATTGCGCGTCAGCGAAGATGCCAGACAGCCGACTGAAATGTAAAACGCGCCCATGACCAGCAGCAGTAAATAGCTTCCGAAGTAAGCGCCGCTTGCTCGTGCCGCTTGCGCGCTCGTGATCCACTCAAAAATCACAAAATACAAGATGCTCGGAATCCAGAGGATTACGTAGAAGATGAAGGCACCAAAAAATTTTGAGAGCACCACGGAAATGTCGCCGACCGGTGCTGTCATGAGCGTCTCGATCGTGCCCATCTTAAACTCCTCAGAGAACGTGCGCATCGTGATAAGCGGAAAAATAAGCACATACCCAAACCAGAAAAGCACCGTGTTAAAAAATGCCTCCAGCACGGTCACCTCGCTGGGTCCGCGATTGAGCAGCGAAACGCCTGCGGAGAAATTGAAACCCGTGAGCAGCAGCACAAACACGAGCACCACGTAAGCAATGGGCGAGTAAAAATACGATCTCACTTCGCGACCTAATAATGTCAGAAAAACTCTCATAAAATCTAGTGAACGTGAGGGTTAGTCGGCCTGGGTCATCTCGACAAAGACGTCCTCGAGGGTGGCGCGGGATCGGGAAAGCTCGCGCAAGTTCCATTTGCGATTTACGGCCATGCGGAAAACTTCCTCGCGGATCTCTGAGCTCGCATCCACACGCAGGATGAATTTTTTCCAGTCATCCTCACCCGGTTGCAATGTGACCTCCTTGACTCCCGCGATCGCGGAGAGCTGGTCGCCGCCGTTGTCGGCACCCGTCTGCGCTTCAATCGTCACTTCGGAAGCGGAGCGCAATTTTGCGAGCAGATTGGCCGGCGAATCGGATGCCTCAATGCGGCCTTTGTTGATGATGAGCACGCGGGTGCAGGTCATCTCCACTTCCGGAAGGATGTGCGTGGAAAGGAGGATGGTGTGGCGCTTCCCGAGATTTTTGATGAGGTCGCGGACCTGGCGGATTTGATTTGGATCCAGGCCAATGGTGGGTTCGTCGAGAATGAGGAGATCGGGTTCATGGATCATCGCTTCGGCCAATCCGACACGTTGACGATAACCTTTTGAAAGTGTGCCGATGATTTTGCGCTCCACGTCGGTGAGGTTGCAAAGTTCTTTGACGTCAACGATGCGGTCGCGGAGTTTGCGGCCATGAATGCCTTTCAGTGAGCCACGGTAGTGCAGGTATTCATCGACCCGCATGTCGGTGTAGAGTGGCACATTTTCCGGCAGGTAACCGAGGTGACGGCGGGCTTTGAGCGACTGCTTGAAAACATCGTAACCTGCAACTGACGCGGTGCCTGCGGTTGCGGGCATGAAGCTGGAAAGAATGCGCATGGTCGTGCTCTTGCCAGCGCCGTTCGGCCCCAGAAAGCCAACGATCTCGCCTTTGCCGACTTCAAAACTGAGGTCGTTGATGGCGGTCACTCCGGCGTAACGCTTGGTAAGGTTTTTAACTTCGATCATGATTCGGGTGTGGGAAACGCCGGCTGCGGAATGCTGCTGCCGGTGCAGTAGACTATCTTGCGGATAGCGTGGCGGATTGCAAGAGCATCTGCACGCTGCGGCCCCGTTGAGCTGGCACCCCTATGCCAAACTCCACCTGCGAGCCAGTATCGATCTGCGCCAGCAGCTCCTCGATTTGCTGAGCGGCATTCTCCGTATTCACGTTGTAGCGTCCCACCCGCAGGATGACCTGGCCCCGTCCGATGCCGGCGAGTGCGGCAGGGCTCCGGGGCTCGACGGTGCTTATGAGAGCGCCGCCCGTAGCAGGGATGCCCATGGCGGAAGCCAGCTCTGCGGTAAAATCCTGCACTTGGATGCCGAAATGGCGCTCGAGCCGGCTAAGTAAGATGGCGCTTTCGGCGGGTTGTTGACGCAGGCGCACTACCTCATCGCGTACGCTGTCGCCGGGGATCGCAAAGCCGATTCCCTGAGCGGGGATTCCTTCGGGCGTGTAGGCCAGCTTGACCGAGCTGACGCCCACCAATTTCCCATTGATATCCACAAGTGGCCCGCCGGAGTTGCCCGGATTGATCGCTACATCACTTTGCAGCAGGTTTTGAAATTCACTCCGTCCCACTGTGACCGAACGGTCGCGGGCGCTGAGGATTCCGCGCGTCACGGAGCTGCCATAGCCAAGCGGATTTCCCACTGCGAGCACAGTCTGGCCAATGAGATTCGGCGAAAGATCGTCGAGCGAAATGAATGGCAGCGGCTGATCGGAGACGATCTTAATGAGCGCAAGATCGATCGCAGGATTGCCCGCAATATAAACCGCAGGAAGGTCAGTGCCATCAGATAAAGTCACGCTGATCCTGAGATCTGCAGCGCGTTCGACCACGTGCGCGTTGGTCACGATATACCCCGACGGATCGATGATAAACCCGGAGCCCAGACTCTGAACCCGCTGACGAACCTCACGTTGAGGTGGAGCATAACCTCCGAAGAAATCGTAATAAAGCGCATCAAACGGATCGCGCACGCTGCGACTCACAGTGCGCTCCGTGTTGATATTCACAACTGCGGGCACCACCCGCTGCAAAGCCTGCACCGCGGGTTCTTCGGCGGGCGTCAACGCCTGCAGCGTGGCGGGCGCAAAACCGAAGCTAATTGCGACGAGGGTTTGAAAAAGATATCGAACTGCCATGCGCGCACCATAGCCGAGCCTGCCAAAGTTTTCCAATCCTATCCATTGCCGTAAAATCTTGCGGTCCCGCTCGTTCTTTGCGAGGCATGGACGTATGGATGCTCAATCACCCAAAGTAGCCGTTTTTGACACAAAACCCTATGACCGGGAATACCTCGCAGCAGCGGAGGGCAGCGACGCCGTGCAATGGACATTTCACGAATTTCGGCTCATGGCGGAAAATGCGCAAATCGTCGCAGGCGCAAATTCGGTGTGTGTGTTTGTCAACGACGTCGTGGACGCTGAGGCGCTGGGTATCCTTGCGGATTGCGGAGTGAAGCACATCGGGCTCCGGTGTGCGGGATTTAATAATGTCGATCTGCACGCGGCGGAAGCGCGCGGGATCGCTGTCACAAGAGTGCCGAATTACTCGCCATACGCCGTGGCCGAGCACACGGTCGGGCTACTACTTTGCCTGAACCGGAAAATCCATCGCGCTTACAACCGCGTGCGTGAATTTAATTTTTCGCTCAACGGGCTGGTGGGATTTGATTTGCATGGAAAGACTGCCGGTATCGTGGGCACCGGCAAAATTGGCCGGATCCTTGCAGGCATTTTTCGCGGATTCGGGATGCGCGTGATCGCGATGGACCCCTACCCCGATCCCACGTGGGCGGCAGACGCCGGAGTGGAATACGCATCCTTGGAAGACTTGCTCTGCGCGAGCGATGTCGTGTCATTGCATGTCCCACTCACACCGGAGACGCACCATATAGTGAATGAAAAAACACTCGCGCTCATGAAGCCCGGCGTCGTGCTCCTCAACGTCAGCCGCGGTGCTTTGATCCACACAAAGGCTCTCATCGATGCACTGAAATCCGGCCACGTCGGCGGAGTTGCATTGGATGTGTATGAGGAAGAGGAAGGCGTCTTTTTTGAAGATCTTTCGGGGTTGGTCCTGGAGGACGATGAGCTGGCACGGCTGCTCACATTTCCGAATGTGCTCATCACTGCGCATCAGGCTTTCATGACGCGGGAAGCGATGGAGGAAATCTCGCGCGTCACGGTGGGAAACATTCTGCGCGCCGCTCGCGATGAGGATTTTCTGGAACAAACTAAGCTGTAATCATGGAAGACATGTCTAGCGGAGGTGCGCATGAAGCGCTCAAACTCGATCTCGATGAGCTCACGAAGCTACTGTCGAAGTTTAATCCATTCGAGGTTCTCAAAATGGAGAGAATGGAAATTCGTCATTCTAATGTGCTGGCGTGGCTCCTCGATTCTGAAGGATCACACGGGCTGGGAGTCGAATTCGCCGAGGCGTGGTTTGCATGTATCGCAGAAGATTTTCCGAGGTGTGTAAATGCGGTTGCAGATGTGATGAAAAACGCCAAGGCAGCGACCAAGCTAATCTGCCATCGCGAATGGCGTGGAAAGGCTGGAAGCGCAGAGGCAATCGATATTTTGATCGAAATATTCAGGGGTTCTCAACTCATTGGTGTAGTTTGCGTTGAGAACAAGATCCAAGCTCCTCTTGACGTGAAACAGCTGCAGGAATACGAAAAAATAGTTAACAGCGCTTACCAAAGCATCCCTGCCAAAGGCTATATTTTCTTAAGTCGGGAAAATATCGTTGGGAAGGTTGTCGCTGAGACTGAATTTCTACCAATGTCCCATGCCTCGGTTGCAAAGTGCCTTGCGTCTATTTTACGCGCTGACAACAGCCGCCCTATCTCACCAGATGTCCGTGATTTTCTTCACCATTACTACACAATCCTTCGACGCCATGTTATGAAAGACTCTCCTGAAACAAAACAGGCCTTGGAAATCTACAGAAAACACCGAAAAGCTTTGGATTACATTTTTTCTGTCCGGCCGGATGAGCGTTCCGAATTGTCCCGGCTGATCGCAGAAAAACTAGCCGAAGCTAAAAATGAACTCGGAATCATTCCTTTGCTTGTGGACGAGAAGCAAGGCATGATTCGGTTCATTCCCAAAAGTTGGGAAACTCAATCCAATCAGGCGGACCATCCCCCGGATTGGCGCGAGGTCCTTTGTCAGATCGGTGTTTATCGAGCTTCTGTCCGTCCGGTCATCGTGGCGACAACAAAGGACGACAAAGCAGAGGACACTCACTCTTTGGCAAATGCGTTGAGAATAGCGGCAAAGATTAACAGGGCCATCAATTCAAACGCTGCGATTCGTGGTTGGTATGAATTCTATGAAGTGAGGGGGCATTCCATTGACATCGACAATTTACCCGACAAAGAGCTTGAGCTACTTGCCGACAGTATCGTTAGTTGGGCGAAGAAAGAAATTCAATCGGATAGCTTTTTGAAAATGACCGAGGTTGTGGCGAGAGTCCTCAAAAGGGCTTCGTAATTCTACTGGTCATTGAGGGCTGATCAGCGTGGAGGCTTCTCATCGCTCGGCAGCCCTGTTTTTCACATCACCCAAACCATTTTAGAACCCGAATCCCACTTGTTTTTCGTCTTTCTTGACGGCTTCGTTTTCTGCGAAGATCTCGGCTAGTGTGTGGTCTGAAGCACCAGATGGGAGTTCGCGGTTGAGATGCTTTGCAACCCTCTGTGCTTGTGCAGAAGGGATGCGACGGAAAATGCGGTGAGCGAGTAACCTTCCGGGACGCAATACCGCGGGATCCAAAGCGGATGCACCGCAATTAACAGTACAGATGACGTGAAGCGATAGAAAATCCGCCATCATGCCGTCGGAAATGTTCAGGATGCAGCTCACTTCGGCGCGGTTGTCTGACTCACGGGACATCAGGACCGCTTCAGCATCTTCGAGAATGACCACGAATTGTTCGTCGGGATGCGCTAGTCGTTCCTCGGACCAGAAACCAATAAACTCCGGCTCGGTGAGCATGTTCAGATTGCCAGGCGGAATGAAGTAGAAGCGATGAGATTGTTTGAGTAAACAGATGAGGTGCCGGAGGTAGGAGGTCTTGCCGGTTCCTGACTCCCCTTCAAAAAGGCTGAGGCCGTGTTTTTTTGTGTCAAGCTTCTGCATGAATCCCCCGTGCCATGCAGGCATTTGGTCGGGATAATAGAGGGAGAGCAACTCATCCGAAAGAAGAGCTTCGATCGGCAGATTCACTGTCTCGCTTTTGATCCCCCCATACATCTCTTGACGCATGAGGTAAAAGGAGCCTCCGGAATCGGGCGCTGGTGAGCCGTAAGTTTTCGTAAATTCTTCCAGTAACTGTTGTGCGCGTTCTGGAGTGGGCGCATATGCCATGATTGCGGAATCACGTCCATTGATGAACTCAAGTTCGCCTAGCTGGATGAGAACATCCTCGCGCTGATTGACCCGCATCGAGCGCCCCAGAAAAAGCCATGAGCGCAACAGGCGGTCCGTGTTCTCCCGCATTGCTCTATCCCAGTCCCAGGAGCCATCCATCCTGCACCGATGAACGGGTTTGTCTCCAAAGGATTGGACAATCTGAATGGGCGAACGGCTGAGATTTCCTGCAGAGCCTGACTCCTCGCACAAATCAAACACGAGCTGCACATAAGATGCGGCTTCCAACGATGGCTGATGTTGGTGGGCTGAAGGAGGCGAATGGCTCATTGCTGAAAAATCCTACACCACATGGCAAGTAACCAAGAACTGCCCGTCATGAGCAGAGAAGCATCATCTGGATTTTCTTGGGCCGCCTAAAGCACTCATCTAACCTCGAATCTGCCCGTTCCCGCGGATGGTGTACTTATAAGTCGTGAGTTCCTCGAGGGCCATGGGGCCGCGGGCGTGGAGTTTGTCGGTGCTGATCCCGATCTCGGCACCGAAACCAAACTCTGCGCCATCGGTGAAGCGGGTCGAAGCATTCCAGTAGACCGTTGCTGAATCCACCGCAGACAAAAATGCCTCGGCCGTCTCCTCGTCCTCGGTCACGATGGCATCGCTGTGATGGGAGCCGTAAGTTTCGATGTGATCGACTGCTTGCTCGAGGTTATCGACGATGCTCACGGAAAGGATGAGATCGAGATACTCCGTGCTCCAGTCTTCTTCGGTTGCATGTGTCGCGATCTCGCCAAGGATCTCGCAAGCGGCTGTATCACCGCGCAGCTCAACGCCTTTTTCAATCAGCGCCGGTCCGCATTTTTCTAAAAACTCCGTCGCAATAGCGCGATGCACTAACAAGGTTTCCAGTGAGTTGCACACACCAGGCCGCTGGCATTTGGCGTTGATCGTGATGCTCATTGCCATGTCCAGATCGGCCGCGCTATCGACGTAAACATGGCACACGCCATGGTAGTGTTTGATCACTGGCATGCGCGCGTGTTTCACCACAACTTCAATCAGCGCATGGCCGCCACGCGGGACGATCATGTCGATAAAACGATCCATCTCGGCCATGTGAATCACGCCGGCGCGGTCAGTATCAGCAACGAGCAAAATGCTGTCCGCAGGCAAGCCTGCCTTTTCTCCGCCGGATTGCAGCGCTGCGGCGATGGCAAGATTGGAGTGGATGGATTCGCTGCCACCGCGGAGAATGACGGCATTGCCGGTTTTGATGCAAAGCACGGCAGCGTCGCTCGTCACGTTGGGACGGGATTCGTAAATGATCCCGATCACACCGATGGGGACGCGCACTTTGCGGATCGCGAGTCCGTTGGGCCGCGTCCAGTCGCGGATTGCCTCGCCGACTGGATCGGGGAGTCCGGCAACATCGCGGATGTCCTTGGCAATTTTGCGGATGCGGTCAGGCGTGAGCTTCAGGCGATCAATCATCGCAGTTGTGAGGCCGTGTTCCTCGGCGTCTGCGACATCGGTCGCATTGGCAGCGAGAATGGAGTCCGCGTCGGCTTCGAGCTCATCGGCCATCGCCATCAGGGCAGCATTTTTTTGATCGGAACTGAGGCGGGCAAGTGCACGGGAGGCCGTTTTTGCGCGGAGTCCGAGATCGTGGATATGAGCTTCGATGGATTGAACAGCAGTCATGACTTTGGAACAGGAAAACGTGTGCCGATGGGCTTGCCAGCAGCAGCAAGCGCAAGCACGCCGGGGGTGCGTCCGCTGGCGATGATGGCGGGGATACCTGCGGCGACAGCGGTTTTGGCGGCTTGGAGTTTTGTGGCCATGCCACCTACGGAAAGTTTGCCGATCGTGCCATTGGCCAGTCCTGCAACACTGTCCACGTCTTTCACAAGCGGCACGCAACGGAATCCGTCGCCGGCAGGCTCGAGCAATCCATCCACGCTCGTGAGCAGGATTAAGAGGTCGGCACCGGCCAGCACCGCGACTTCGGCGGAGAGGCGGTCGTTATCGCCAAACCGGAGTTCCTCAACGGCGACGGTGTCATTTTCATTGATGATCGGGACCACGTCGCCCTGCTGCAGGAGGCGGTTGAGGGTGTTTTTGGCATTCAGGTACCTCGTGCGGCTGTCCATGTCCTGATGCGTGAGGAGCATTTGCGCGACATGCAGTTTTTGTTTCGTGAAAAGATCCTCGTATTGGCGCATGAGCCGCGATTGCCCGAGCGCTGCGCAGGCCTGGATTGACGCAAGATCTTTGGGCCTGTCCGCGAGCCCGAGCACCATCATTCCCGCACCTACCGAGCCGCTCGAGACCACGAGGCACTCGTTTCCGTCATGGACAAGGGCCGCAACTTCCGAGGCCAGGCGCGCGAGCTGACGCTTGTCCAAAGCATTCCCGCCGGGGCGCGTGAGGATGCCCGTTCCAAATTTGATCACAATCCGCCGTTTACGTTTTGCCATAGAGATAAGGAGTAAACGGTATGCGGCGGGATGCGTGCATTCAATGGGAAATTCTGCCTTGTCAATGATGGCAGGTTGACAGACCTTGCGCTTGCCGCTTGAATTCAGAGCCCGCGAGAGCGGGACCCTGGCAAACCGGGCCCCAACCCGCACCACCCAAGATTTTGTATGGCCAAAAAGGACGAAAAGACAGACCACAGTAAAGCAAAGATCAATCAATCGCTCACACCGGAGGACAAAATCCGGTTCTACAGCGACATGACCCGTATCCGCAGGTTTGAGCAAACTTCCCTGCGGTATTACCAAAAAGGCGGCAAGATGGGTGGCTTCCTGCACCTATACATCGGCCAGGAAGCTGTGGCGGTGGGCACCATTTCGCTCTGCGGAGACAACGATCACATCATTACCGCCTACCGCGACCATGGTCACGCGCTCGCAGTCGGCATGTCGATGAACGAATGCATGGCCGAGCTCTTCGGCAAGGCCACCGGATGCTCGAAAGGCAAGGGTGGATCGATGCATTTCTTTGCGCCGGATAAAAATTACTGGGGCGGACATGGCATCGTTGCCGGTCAGACCCCGCTTGGTCTCGGCCTCGCCTACGGTCTTAAATACAAAGGCCTCAAAGGTTGCTGCCTTTGCTATCTCGGCGACGGCGCGGTGAATCAGGGCGTCTATCACGAATCCCTCAACCTCGCATCCCTCTGGAGCCTGCCCGTCATCTACATCATTGAAAATAACGGCTACTCCATGGGCACCAGCCAGAAACGTTCATCCGCTTACACTGACAATCTCGCCAGTCGTGCCCAAGGCTACGGCATGGATTGGGATGTCGTGAACGGCGAAAATCTTTACGAAGTGCGCGCCAAAACCCAGATTGCCATCGAGCGCGCTCACGAGACTCAGCGTCCCACCATTCTCGAAATTTTCACTTACCGCTACTACGGACACTCCGTCGCCGACGCCAACGCTAAAAAATATCGCACCGCCGAGGAGATCGAGAAATACCAAAAGCAGCACGACCCGATTCAGCTCTGGAAAGAGCAGCTCATCAGGGAGGGCATCCTCGACGAGGACAAAGCCAAGGAGATTGACAAAGCCGCAGACAACGAAGCCAAAGCATCCGCCAAATTTGCCGAGGACAGCCCGCTGCCCTCCGAGTCCGAAATTTTCGAAGATATCTATGCCGAAGTGGACAACGGCACGGAAGCCGGACGCACCGGCAAGCACTTTTTCAATTCTTAAGTCATGCCGGAAATCACCTACCGCCAAGCCCTCAACGACGCTCTCTCCGAGGAAATCGAGCGCGATGAAAACGTCGTCATTCTCGGCGAGGAAGTCGCCGAATACAACGGAGCCTACAAAGTCACCGAAGGCCTCTGGGAAAAATACGGCGACAAGCGCCTCGTCGACACACCCATCAGCGAAGCCGGCTTCATCGGCATGGGCATCGGAGCATCGATGCTTGGCGTCCGCCCGGTCATGGAGCTGATGTTCTGGAGTTTTGCTTACGTGGCATGGGATCAGATCATCAATAATGCCGGCTGCGTGCGTTACATGTCCGGCGGACTCATCAACGTCCCCATCGTCATCCGCGGTCCAGCCAATGGAGGCACGAGTGTCGGAGCGACCCACTCGCACACGCCCGAAAATTTTCTCGCAAACACACCGGGTCTCAAGGTGGTGACACCCGCCACGGCCTACGATGCCAAGGGCCTTATGAAAACCGCGATTCGTGACAATGATCCGGTCATGTTTATGGAGAACACGCTGCTTTACGGAATGAAATGGGAAGTTCCGGAAGAAGAATATCTCATCCCGCTTGGCGTCGCCGACGTCAAACTCGAAGGCGAAGACATCACTCTCGTCTGCCACGGCCGCGCCGTGCTCACCTGCCTGGAAGCGGCAAAAGTTCTTGAGGAAAAACACAGCATCAGTGCTGAAGTCGTCGACCTTCGCTCCATTCGGCCGCTGGATGAGGAGACTGTCCTCACCTCCGTCCGCAAGACGCACCGGGCAGTGATCGTTGATGAAAACAAACCATTCTGCGGCATTGGCGCTCAGATCGCGTCCATGATTTCCGAGAAAGCATTTGATGACCTCGACGCTCCCGTCACACGCGTGAGCGCCCTCGATGCGCCTGCTTTCTATAGCCCTGAGATTGAAAAACTGCAATTACCCACCGTCGAGCGCATTCTCGAAAAAGTGCACAAAGCAGTTTCGTACCCCATCCGGCGGTCCCTGCACCGCCCATTTTTTCCATCACCGATACATACCATGGCCACCAACATTGAAATGCCAAAACTGAGCGACACTATGACCGAGGGAACCCTCGTCAAGTGGGTCAAAAAAGAAGGCGACCAGGTC
>JBGTCP010000061.1:0-1931 GCA_041748815.1 Chthoniobacterales bacterium | reverse complement strand
GTTTAATTTGTCTCTGGCATCGGTGGATCGGGTGCGTTTATTGTGCCCGATATGAAACCCACCGCCATCATCACAGGGGGCTCGCGCGGCATTGGTCGTGGGATCGCTCTCGAACTCGCAAAGCTCAAATCTCACAACTTGGTCATTAATTACGCAGGGAATCAGGCGGCAGCCGAAGAGTGCAAGCAGATGTGCGAAGATGCTGGTGACGGAGCAATCAATGCAGAGATCTGCCAAGCAGATATCTCGGACGCCATTGCGCGGACGGAGCTGATTGAGTTCACACGGGCGACGTTCGGACGGCTGGACTTGCTGGTGAACAATGCAGGCGTCGCGCCATCGGTGCGCGCGGATTTGCTGGAAGCGGGGGAGGAAAGTTTCGACCGGTTGATTTCGATTAATTTGAAGGGCCCGTATTTTCTTTCTCAACAAGCTGCATTGATGATGCGTGAATCGGAAGCGCTTGAGGGCGCGATCCGCGCGATTGTGAACATCACGAGCATCTCATCATTCACAGCATCTGTGAACCGCGGTGATTACTGCGTGGCAAAGGCCGGGCTTTCCATGATGACGAAGCTTTTTGCGATCCGGTTGGCGGAATATGGGATCGGGGTTTTTGAAGTGCAGCCCGGTGTGATCGAGACGGACATGACAGGCGGCGTCAAAGAAAAATACGACCAGCTATTTGCTGGCGGATTGACTCCGATCAACCGCTGGGGTCAGCCATCCGATATCGGTCGCGCGGTTTGTGCAATTGCACGCGGCGATTTCCCGTATTCAACGGGCCAAGTGATTAACGTGGATGGTGGGTTTCACCTGCGGAGCTTATAAGCTCGGGTTCGTGGTGAAATGCTTCCAGCCCCTGTGACTCCTGGCGCCGTGCTTCTTCCTTAGCGGCTTCGATCTTGTCCTGAGCGACGCGACGTAGATTTTTGGTCATGCCCACTTTGCTGAGGATCCAGATGGACCATTTGGTGGGATCAAAATGCCATGGTTTGATACCATTGCGATAATCGTGTTGAAACTCGTGATGGTAGTTGTGGTAGCCCTCGCCAAACGTGAACAGCGCCATGATCCATGAGTCGCGGGCACTGCACTTCTTGGAATAAGGTTGGTCGCCCAGCGCATGGCAGAGTGAATTGATGCAGAACGTGCAGTGTTGGACCGCCACCACTTTAAAGACGCCTGCAATGAGGAACGCCCCCAGTGCCGTTGCCCATCCGCCCCACATATAACCGACAATGGTCGGCAGGATAAATGCAAAAAAGGCACCGATCAGATACCAGTGGCGGGCCTGCCACATGACCAGCGGGTCTTTTTGCAGGTCTGCCACATTGTCCATCGGTGGCATGGGTTTCAGCTTAAAGAGCACCCATCCGATGTGTGAATAAAATAGCCCCTTACTCGCATCGTAAGGATCGTCGTCATGATCGGTGTGTTTGTGATGGCGGCGATGATCGGAAACCCAGTCGATGGCCGAATTTTCAAACGCAGCAGCCCCAAAGCACAAAGTGAAGAGCCGCACCGGCATGCGGGCCTGAAACGCTTTGTGCGCAAACAACCGGTGATACCCCAGCGTGATGCTCAATCCCGTTGCCGTGAAAAATGCCACGAACAACCCGATTTGGAACACCCATTCCATCTCAAAATGCCAGAGATACAGCGGAATACCGATCAGTGAGACAAGGAAAGTTCCACCAAGGAAAAATGTGGTCGGCCAGATGACACGATCAAATGGAATGCGGGCTAATGACATGAGAGTAATATGTAAATTCTAACGGGAACCACACCATGCCAGCTCCGTTCAGATAATCAAGTGCTCTTATAGTCAAATCACTGCTTTGCTGGTCGTTTCTCTAGGAGGACAGTGCGTGCGAGGTGATCGAGGTCCTGGTCGGTAACCGATGGCAGGAACCGCTTGCGGTAGAGTT
>JBGTCP010000060.1:0-4384 GCA_041748815.1 Chthoniobacterales bacterium | reverse complement strand
TGGTTGTGAGGCACGATCTACCATGGGTTAAAATCTTCTGACAATAACTCTGAAGGAGTTACAGCCTTGGATCTGGGATAGAGCCCGTTGGCGTTCTTCAATCACATGCTGGGCCTAATGGCGCGGATGCGCATTTCGGCGGATTGGTTGCCGCGGAATTCGTTGCGCTCGACATGAAATGCGATGTCCCAGGGGGGGCGGGGCAGGGGGTGTTCGGCGCCGTTGAAGAAGATGGCAGCGATGCGTCCGCGTCCGTTGTCGAGGTGCAGCTTGAGGTGCTTTTCTTTGAGGATGACAGGCTCGATGGCAGGAACGGCTCCGCGCACCATGAAGAGTGGTCGGGCGTTGGCCATGCCGAAGGGCTCGAGTTCGTCGTGCTCGGCGAGCAGGTCGAGATGGATCTCATCGAGCCGCAACTCGGCATCGATTCGAAGACTAGGGATCAGATTTTCAGCGGATAATAGATCATTGGCAACCGTATTGAGCTCACGGGCAAAGGCTTCGACATTCTCTGCCCGGATGGAAAGCCCGGCGGCCATTTCGTGTCCGCCAAATTTATCGAGAAGATGCGAGCAACGTCCCAGTGCCTCGACGAGATTGAGCCCGTCGATGCTGCGTCCGCTGCCTTTGCCGAGTCCGGATTCATCAATGGCAATCACAATCGCCGGGCGGTGGAATGCGCGCATGATGCGTGAGGCAACGATGCCAATGACGCCGGGATGCCACTCCGGGGAGGCAACCACGATGGCACGCGTGGATGTGGAATCCCAAGCGGCTGCGGCCATACTCTGCGCGGCTTCGAAGGTAGCGCGTTCAACGGATTGCCGTTCGCGGTTTTGTGCATTGAGATGCGTTGCGAGTGCGCGTGCGCGGGTGGGGTCCCGCGTGGTGAGCAACTCGTAAGCATCCATCGCGGTGTCGAGACGGCCTGCCGCGTTGAGGCGCGGACCGAGTCCGAAACCAATGTGGTCGGCTTGCAGGCGGGTGGGCAATCCGGCAACTTCTGACAGCGCACGGATGCCGGGACGCCGGGATTGTGCCAGACGGAGAAGTCCGTGTTTTACAAAGATGCGGTTTTCGGATTCCAGCGGGACCAGATCCGCGACGGTGCCGAGGGCTACCAGGTCGAGCAGGGATCGCAGATCGATGTCCTCACGGCGGCGTTCTTTTTGCAGAGCGTGGCAAAGTTTGAAAGCCAAACCTGCGCTGCAAAGCCATCCAAATGTGTCGCCGCGTTTCGGATTGACCACTGCGGAGCATGCGGGCAGTGCTTCTTTGCATTCATGGTGATCGAGGACAATCACGTCCACACCTGAGGCCATGAGCGGATCCAGTTCGGCTTTGCTGGAGGTGCCGCAATCCACCGCGATGAGAAGCTGCGGAGCGGTGTCGACAAGACAGCGTGCCAAGCCCGCCGCACTGACTCCGTAGCCTTCGGCGATGCGATGAGGTAGGAAACTTTGCACCTCTCCGCCATAAGCGCTCAGGACTTCATGCATGATGCTGAGCGATGTCACACCGTCCACATCGTAATCGCCGTAAAGGGTGATGCGTTCACCTTGATCGATGGCAGCGAAGATGCGCGTCACAGCCGCCTGCATGTCGGGCAGCAAAAACGGATCGCTGAGTGAGTTTAGCCTGGGCTGGAGAAATCCAGCGGCTTCGACTGGCTCAGAGTAACCGCGGCGGACGAGCATTTCCGCGAGGAATGCACTGATGTTGAGAGCTGATTGAAGCTTGGAAACTGTGGCCGGGTTGACCGGTTCCGGCGCGATCCAATCAGGAATGGGAATGGACATCACCTATTCGTATCGCAGCGCTTTGATGGGGTCGAGATTGGATGCTTTCCAGGCTGGATAAAGGCCGGAAATAATTCCCACCGCAACCGCAAACCCTAAGGCAATGAGCACGCTCTCGACTTCGACCACTGGCGCATTGTCGGTCGGTGCCAGTTTCTCAATGAGCCGGATCATTCCACCTGAGAGTGCCAAGCCGATGAGGCCACCAATCATCCCGATTACAGCACTTTCAACGAGGATCTGAATAAATATGTCCCGCTTCCGCGCACCGACGGCCCGCCGCACACCGATCTCGCGAATGCGTTCGGTGATGCTTGCTAGCATGATATTCGTAATGCCGATACCGCCAACCAGCAAACTGATCCCGGCAATGATGGCGCCGCTGATGCGGGTGGACTGAATGCTTTTTTCGATATTCTCAAACCAGTCCTCGCGTGTGTCGTAGCCAAAGTCGTCGATGCCGCGATGCGTAGACATCAATACATTTGAAATTTGTTCAAGAGCTGCGTCGAACTGCGCAGCATCAGTGATTCGAACATTCAGTTCGTCCAGGCGGTAATCAGGTCCGATCTCTACCATGTTACTGTCCCGCAGTGCAGAGCGGAAGTCGGAGAAAAACGTCGTGATCGGAATGATGACGGATTCATTTTTTCTACGGAATGGAGACCAGTTGCCCCCGCGTTGGCGTCCTCCCCGCTGCTCGGCGAGTTCCTGGCGGCGTGCCTGAGCTTCGCGCTCCCGGCGGTCCTGTTCGCGCTCGTAGAGAACAAAAACTCCCACTACCGTGAATGGCTGGCCGCGGATGAAAATGGTCTGGCCGATCGGGTCCACTGAGGGATTGGGTCCCCAGATTTCGCGAACCGCATGTTGGCCAAGCACTGCGACGCGGTGATGGCGGTCCATATCGAGTTGCGTGATGAAGCGGCCTTTGTCGATGGTGTGTGTTTCAGCGAACAAGAAGTCAGGCGTGGCACCTGTTACGCGGTTACGAAAAATCAGTGAGCCAGCATTCACGGGTGCTGCCATATGCGCTTCCGGTGAGACATGCGAGACCATCGGCACGCTGCGCTTGATGGCTTCCACATCGGCCATAGTCCGGCCAGGCGAGAGATCCTGAATTCCTAAAAACTGCTCCGAGACATCTTTATCCACGATGCGGACGGCTTCCACGCCACCTATCAAATACAATGTCTCGCGCATCCCTTTGGCGATGCCCGCCGTGAGTGCAAACATCGAGATGAGCGAGCACACACCCAGGATCACACCCAGCATGGTCAGGAAACTGCGGAACTTGTGCGCCGCAATTTCTTTAAGTCCAACCTGGAGTCCTACGGCGAGATTCATGACAACATGGGCTCCGGGGTATGGACTTTGCCGTCGCGAATTTCGATGCGTCGCTCTGTGCTGGCGGCAACATCGCTATCGTGGGTAACGAGGAGGACGGTGGCACCGCCCGCGCTGAGCTCCGCAAAAAGCTCAAGGATGGTGGCACCGGTTTTGGAATCGAGATTACCGGTGGGTTCGTCGGCGAGGATGATGGGCGGCTTGGTGATGATGGCGCGGGCGATGGCGACGCGCTGACATTGGCCGCCACTGAGCTGCATGGGTCGGTTTTTTGTGCGCTCCTCGAGACCGACCCGTTCGATGGCTTCCATCGCGCGCGCGTGGCGCTCCTTTGCAGGCATGGCGGAGTAAACGAGTGGCAACTCCACATTCTGCAGCACGTTCAGGCGGGCGAGCAGGTTGAATGATTGAAAAACAAATCCGATTTTCTGATTCCGCATAAGCGAGAGTTCATCGGAGCCGGCTTTGCTGATATCGCGTCCGTCGATAATAACCGTCCCCGAACTTGGCGTATCCAGGCAGCCTAACAGGTGCATGAGTGTGGACTTACCGCTGCCGCTCGGGCCGATGATGGCGGCGTATTCTCCGTGCTCGACATCGAGGTCGATGTGGTCGAGTGCACGGATCACCTGATCGCCAATGCGATAAGTTTTAGTGACGTCTCTGAGTTCAATGAGTGCCATTTCGATGAGAACGGGGAACCAGGCCGCAAAGCGGGATGGATTGCTCAGCCTGCGCTGAGGTCCTGGGGCTTGATGAGCAAAATTTCCTCGCCTTGCTCGAGGCCGGAGACAATTTCCGCGTAAAAAAGGTTACTTACGCCGATTTTGACTTCGCGCTTTTGACTGCTGCTGCCTTGGCGCACATAGACCACACGTGTGTCGTCGACGTCGCTGAAGACTCCAGAGATCGGCACGCTCACAACGTCGCGCACATCAGCGACCGGTATGTCCAGCGTGACCGTCATGCCGGGTCGAAGGCGTGGGTCGGGCGTATCGATCAGTGCCTCCACTTGGAAGCCGTTCGTGTTGTTCACCGAAGTCGCAGTCGGAGCGATGAAGCTGATTTTTGCCTCACTGCGAATATCGGAAAATGCGTCTGACGTGAATGGGACCACGCTGTCCGGCTTGACCTGCGCGATATCAATCTGGTTGATGTGAGTCACGATGAGGAGGCGTGAAAGATCGGCGATGGTGAGAATGAGAGTGCCGGAGTTCACGCTGGCCGCCGGAGCCACGACC
>JBGTCP010000059.1:0-2188 GCA_041748815.1 Chthoniobacterales bacterium | reverse complement strand
GACCCGCTGGTTGTAACTGGATGCAGACACCGGCGCGATTGAAACCAAGGTCTCAAATCAGGCCGGATCGGCGGCATCGGCAAGTGACAAAACGTGCCCCCGTGAAAAATCGCAGGGCGAGACTTCTAGCATAATGCGTTGACCCTGCAAGAAAAGAATTTCATCTTTTTTGCCTGCCGCCGGCGGAATGCCAGCCACGTGATGGCCGTTCTCCAGCACGACGTCCAGGAGGCCGCTCGCCAATTTGCCGCTCACCAAAGCGGGAAGGCGGATTACCTCGCGCGAATCGTTGATCACTACAGAAAGAAAGACCGCCTCAGAACCGGGATAAAATCGACTCCTCTTCCCGTTTGGCGGAAGTGAGCGAGGGAGCGGCTTCTTCTTCCGGCTCGCTTTCCAAAACATCCAAGGGTTCGTTGTGTTGCACTAATGAAACGCCGGTAGCGCGAGGGGGATTTTTTAACCATGCAGCAAGCCACGCGACGCGGTCGGTGCAACTGCGGTCAAAGAGAAAGAGCGCTTTTGCTTTTTTATCGGGATGATAGATGACGAGGTTTTCGCTCATGAAACGCGTTTCCTGCGTCACTTTGCAACCGGCAGTATCCACGGTCACTGCAACATCGCCGAGCCGGCGTGCGGACACAAAATGCAATCGCGACACAGGACCAGTGGTGGCCACGAGCCAGCCGGTCACCATATTCGGAGCGCCTTTGAGGCGGCCAACAACGCATTTCGCGGACCATGCGACATTCTCATCGCGGAGGGTGAGGCGGTGCAGCAGACTGTCGGAATCGTGCGGAATGGGATCGTTCTCTTCGGCACCACGGGCGGGTCCGCCGGGCCATGTAAGTTTTCTCCATGCTAGCCAGAGTTTCACACGCACCGCGCGGGCAACTTTGGGAGCGAACCACAGTGCCAGTCCCATTGCGAGAAGGAACACTGCCATGGCGAGTAAAGGATTGTACCAAAGCAACCAAAGTCCGCCAAGCACGACGGCATCTTCTCCAAGACTAAGTCCGATATTGGAGAAAGGCTCGGGCGAGCTGTTCACCAGCACGCGACTGCCTGCTTTGATGGAGTGCGTGGTAAGTGCGAGCCCGCCTGCCAGGATAGCCACTATCACCTCGTAAACCGCGTTGCTGTCCCCAAGCACTTGAATCGCAAGCAGCGTGCCACCGATGGGGCGCAGCACGGTGTGAATGGAGTCCCACACCGAATCCACCCATGGCACTTTGTCGGCAAAAAATTCAATAAAATAAAGCACCCCTGCCACGGTGATGATCGCGGGATGCGCAAGAATATCCAGTGCCTGGTATTGCGAAGAGAGAAGGATCCATTCCATGCGGATCGCCAGGCCTGTGACAAAGACCGTGAGGTAAAGATTGATGCCGGCCAGCGTGGCAAAGCCAAGAGCGAGGCCGAGAAGCTGAAGAGTTTCCATAGCCCAATCATGCCATGGATTTTGCAAATGTCATGAAGAAATTGCGCCTGCCGGGACGCTTAATTTTTTCCCAGTAACCGCTGAAAACCAAGGCCGATCCGACTCATCAACCCCGCGTCTTCATCCGGCAGCTTAGTCTCCTCAATGGCAACCGGCGTTGCGGCGGCCGTCATTGCATTCTGTGCCTTCGGGGGCGCCGGCGTCGATGGTGGCACAAGCGCTGAAATATCCCTTTTGAATGCATTGATTTCCACCTGAAACTCCGCAATCCTTCCCTCCGCCACCTGGATGTTATGCTTCGCTCCGTGACTGAGGTTTTTCAGATCTGCACGCATGCTTCCACTTCCTTCTCCTTTTGCGATGCGGATCTTGGTTTGTTCATTGGCGATGAGATCCTGCAATTTGCCGATTTTTTCCTCAATGGCCTGGCGCTGTTGGTGATACCGGTCCATCTCCAGGTCTGCGGCTTGACGTGCGTTCTCGGTATCCGTTGCAGAGACGGTTTGGAAAGCAGATTGAATGCGAGCGGGATCCTGCGTCGTCTTGGAGCGATCCACAGTGATGGTATTCTTACCGTCTGTGAGAAGCAAAGCGACGCCACTTTCTCCCACCCGTTCCAGCTTGCTGCCGGCGGGAAACTCTCTTACCCCGCCCGGCGTCGAAGCCAGGACCCGCTCGGTGAGGTAATACACACCAGGAGCAGCAGGTGATTCTTCCGGCACATCAGGCGCAGGGGATGTTTCTGCG
>JBGTCP010000058.1:0-3340 GCA_041748815.1 Chthoniobacterales bacterium | reverse complement strand
GCATTCAGCAGGAATGCCAGCGCATAAATTTGCCACACATTTTCAGCGACGAGAAAACCAAGGACGACCACGACACGCAGGAGATCACACGCGATCAAACACCGCTTGATACCCAACTTCCCGGCGAACAACCCCGCCCATGGAGATAGCAGAACGATCACTGCGATCCGGATGGTCAGGGCAATCCCGAGCACCGCCGAAGCGGAAGCCCCAACTAACTCATGCGCGAGCAAGCCAAGCGCCACCGCTCCCAGACCGCTGCCGATAAGGCTGGTCCCGTGCGCGGCATAAAGCCGCCGGAAGGTGGTGTTTTTCCAAAGCGTCTGAGTTTCGGGACTGGTTGCTTGAGCGCACATCGGCTAGTGTTTAGTTATCAAAGCCCACTGCATTACAGTTTTGCCTTTTTTATTCAGCTCTAGTGAATGTCAGCTCAGGAGCTTTTTTTCGTTTCGGCATGGCATCAATTTTCCGGCATTAGCACCGGGATGACTTTGTTGCCGTGGCGGCGGTAGATGCGGAAATCCGAGTCCAGCGTGAAGACCGTGCCGTCCCGATGTAGCTCGCTCAGGCGCACCAGGCACGCATCTGCCAGCGACATGGGGCGATCGCGGTAGCGGCTCATGAGCGCGCGCAGTCCCGCTTGCTCCTCATCCGACCGCAAAGCCACGCGAATGACCTGACGTTGCAGCAACTCGAAAAGGGCGTCGGGATCGGCTCCCTCCCGCTTTAGCAGGAAGGCCGCTTCGGTGAGCACCGCTTCGCAGGTCAGCATCGGCGGCGGCATCCTGCCCCATTGCTCATGCACCCACGCTGTGTGCTCCGCTCCGCGAACGAGGAAGCTCACCAGCGGACCGGTGTCGAGGAGCACGGTGCCGCTCATTCGCCAAAGCCCTTCATGTATTTCGGATTGGTCGCGATATCCCCCGGCAGCCCCTTGATCGAACCCGCAAGATCACGCGCCAGATCGTAGCAGGAGGGCTTCTCCCCGGTCTTTTTAGGAGCCAACTCACGCTCCAACGCCGCACGCACCAAGGCCGATTTGTTGGTGTGGCGAAGGCGGCTTTCTTCCTCCAGGCGGGCGAGCAAGGTATCCGGTAATTTCAGCGAGATGGTTTGCATGGATTGAATGTATTACGCGACGATTCGGTTGGCAATACCGAACATTCAATGCACCCGCCTCTGGCCGATAACGCACTCGTGGGTCAGGGACTTGCGGTAGGAGGATGAGCGTGGCGATTTGGGTTTCAATGCAACCATTCGTCGCCTTCGTGCGCACCAACAACGTCAGTGCGCGTGATCGCAGATGCAGGCATACTCTGCCATATCACATTCGGAGCACACAGAGAAGTTGAGCGTGAATTTCTCCACCTGCGCTTTCGCTTCCGCAGTGTTTTTAATCTGCACGACCGCCGGGAAGTTGTTGCCTTCAGGAACGCTTTCTTCGGAAACCAGCGACTCGCCGGATTCTGTGAAGGTCATTTTCACAGGCGCAGAACGTTCGCCGGTGGTCACAGTGACGACTTGGTCCGCAGGAGCGACTGGCTTCAGATCCTCGCCGAGGAAAGTGATCTGCACTTTGCGGTCTTCGGTGACAAAAAATTCCGCATGAGGTTCGATGGTGGTCAGTATGCGACCGCCGTTCGGCCCGGCAATTTTCTTTTCATGGGTGTTTTCGTCACCTTCGCCAGCTGCGTGGAGTGAGACGGAAGTGAGAAGTGCGACCGCAAAGGCCAGGATGGGATATGTTTTCATGGGATGTGGGGTTGTTGTTTGTGTTTTTGGGATTTATCGGGCTGCCGGGGCATCGAGTTCCAATGCCTGAAGCGCTGCCTTTTTAGCGAAGTGAAAAAAGATCAACGGGGTGACGAGAAAATCAAGGAGCGTTGATGAAATAAGCCCGCCGACTATAACAACGGCAACGGGGTGGAGAATTTCTTTGCCCGGTTGATCGGCCGCAAGGACGAAGGGAATGAGCGCGATGCCGGCGGAAAGCGCTGTCATAAGGACAGGAACCATCCGCTCAAGTGTGCCGCGCACCACCATCTTGCGGGTGAATTGCTCACCCTCATGGCGCATGAGATGGAGATAGTGCGAGATCATCATGATGCCATTGCGCGCGGCGATCCCGCCGACTGCAATGAAGCCAACCAATGTGGCAACGCTGATGTTGTCGATGAGGAGCCAGGTAAGGACAAGCCCGCCGACAAGCGCCAGAGGGATATTAAAAAGCACCTGCAGCGAAAGCCAGATGCTCTTGAAATAGCCGGTGAGGAGGAAGACGATGATAAGGAAAACTCCGGCGCTCATCACGGCGATGCGGCGGGTTGCCTCGCGCTGCGCTTGAAATTCGCCTTCGTAGGTGACGAAATATCCTTCAGGTAAAGTGACGTTTTCGCTGACTTCCTGCTGGAGTTGCTCGACCAGGGCATTCACGTCGCGGGCGGTTGGTTGGATGGCAACGGTGAACCGGCGTTGACCATTTTCGCGCATGATGACGTTGGGGCCTTTGGCCTCGCGCACGTCGGCGACTGCGGACAATGGAATAAACTGACCGCCGTCGGTCTGCATGGGCAGGCTGGCAATGCGCTCCGGGGAATCCCGCCACGCAAGCGGCAGGCGAATCACAAGATTGATGGCGCGTTGATCTTCGCGCAACTCGGCGATGACTTTGCCGCCGATGAGCGCGCTCAGGCGGTTGTTAATATCACCCGGCGCAATGCCGTAAGCGGAGCTGCGGTCGCGGTCGGCCTCGATGCGAAGCTGGGGAATGGAAGATTGCTGATCGAGCTTCGCGTTTTCGAATCCGGGAATGCCTTGCGCGATGCTCTGGATCTGTGTGCCGATCCGGCGGATCTCATCTAGATCCGCCCCGAAAACTTTGATCGCAACCGGCGCGGAAACTCCACTCATCATGTGGCCGATACGGTCTGCAAGCGGACCGCTCACGATAGCAAATACGCCCGGCACGGATCGCACCTTTTCGCGAAGGTCATCAAGAATCTCCTGGCGTGACCGGGACTGGCCGTCCGGATCGAGTTCGCGAAAGTCGACGTCGAACTCAGCAGTGGAGACGGGGACGACGTGATCACCTCGCTCCGCGCGGCCCAGTCGGCGTCCGACTTTGCGAACTTCAGGGACCGAGAGAATCTGTTCTTCAATGACGTCGGAGATTCGGTTCATTTCACTCAATGAAGTCCCAGGCGCGGAGGTGGCTGCGATGAGAGCGGTTTCTTCCTGAAACTTCGGCAAAAAGTCTTTGCCCATTTGCGGGTAGAGCGAGAAGGCCGCAAGCACGCCCACCAAAAGAACAGCCAGCACAGGAACCGGAAAGTTTAGCCCG
>JBGTCP010000057.1:0-3773 GCA_041748815.1 Chthoniobacterales bacterium | reverse complement strand
GTTTTCGGGATTCTCGATGGACGTCACACTGGATGCCTGCACGGTTTTGTAGATCGCAGGAATTGTTGTCCTCGTTTTGGGATGCGCTCACAATCACGCCCATTCGTGGCGGGCCATGTGGTTCAAGCTTGACCGGAACAGCGATGTGTAGAATATGTGCCGCAGTCGCTGCAGCAGATTTGTCGCGCGACGTATGTGTTTGAGTATATGGAGATATCGGCTGGTCATTTAATTTGGGGAATTTGCTACGTGCTGGTGTTGCTTGGGCTCTCGGCGTATGGGCTTCAGCGATACTCGATCCTCTACCTGTATCTTCGGCATCGCAAGGACCGGATTGAGCCTGCCCGTAAGTTTGAGAAGTTGCCGGTGATCACGGTGCAGCTGCCGGTTTATAATGAGATCCATGTGGCGGGCCGGCTGCTGGATGCCGTTGCGGCATTGGATTACCCCCGGCATTTGCTGGAGGTGCAGGTGTTGGATGACTCCACCGATGCCACCACGGAGCTCCTGCGGGAGAAGGTGCTGGAACTTCAGAAAACCGGGTTGGATGTGCAATTTTTGCATCGGCAGCATCGCGAAGGGTTTAAAGCCGGGGCGCTGGAATACGGGCTCCTCCAATCCCGCGGCGAATTTTTACTCATCCTCGATGCCGACTTCGTGCCATCGCCAGATCTGCTGCTCTCGACGGTTCATCATTTCACTGATGAAAATGTGGGGATGATACAAACGCGCTGGGGTCACTTGAACCGCGATGCGTCTTTGCTCACCAAGGTGCAATCCATCCTGCTCGACGGGCATTTGTTGCTTGAACAAACCGCACGCAGCCGCAGCGGGCGGTTTTTCAATTTCAATGGCACGGCGGGTCTCTGGCGGAAAGAAGCCATTCGCGATGCAGGAGGCTGGGAGCACGACACGCTCACGGAGGATCTGGACCTGAGCTACCGTGCGCAGCTCGCAGGCTGGCGGTTTGTTTTCCTCAAGGAAGTAGTCACGCCCGCCGAACTGCCTGCCGAAATGAATGCCTTCAAAAGTCAGCAGCATCGGTGGACCAAAGGATCGATCCAGACCTGCAAAAAAGTGCTCCCGCGCATCTGGAAAGCAAAACTTCCGTGGCATATCAAACTGGAGGCGACAGCGCACCTCACAGCCAATTTTGTTTACTTGCTCCTCGGTGTGCTCTGTCTGCTGCTGCACCCATCCGTCGGAAGTCCGATGCAGGGCTTTGTTCATTCGATAGTTCTTGCGTTGCCGATCTTTGGAGCCGCCACGCTTTCCTCGCTCATTTTTTACACCTTTACACTCAGGGAGCTATACCCAGCCACATGGATTCGCGAAATGGTGATCCTGCCTGCGCTGCTGGCGGTGGGCATCGGGCTCAGCATTAATAACTCCAGGGCTGTGCTGGAAGCGCTGGCGAACTACAAAACCGCTTTCAATCGCACGCCGAAATACGGCTTCATCGGCAAAGCTGCAGCACGGCGTTATTGCTCAACGGGCTCGGTTTTCATCGCTGTGGAGCTCGCGTTTGCGACCTTATTTTCATGGTTTGTGCTGGTCGCCGTGATGAATGCACAATGGCTCTCGCTGCCATTTCTTGTCCTGTTCCTCTCGGGCTTTCTGTTTGTTGCACTTTCCTCGCTTGGCATCCTTTTACCAGCAAGACAGTCCATGCCCAAGGTGGAGCCTGAATTCATCACTACCTGATTTCACGATTTATGCCGCCGCTTGCTCTTAGACGAATTTGCCGCATTACGCTTAAAGTTTTTGCGCTTCTGATGGCGTCCATGTTCACGGGATGCGCTTCAATGGACCGCGACCATGAGATGCTTGTGAGTGTGCCGGATCAAAAAATGCTCGTGCTCCGCAAAGGTGTGCTGATTGCGGAATATCCGGTCTCCACCTCGAAGTTCGGGCTGGGGGATACACCCGGCACCTATCGCACGCCGGTGGGGCGCATGGAAGTTGCGCAAAAAATCGGGGACGGGCTTCCTGCGGGTGCTGTTTTTAAGAGCCGTAGGCCCACGGGCGAAATCCTGCCGGTCAATGCTCCGGGCCGCGATCCGATCGTCACCCGCATCCTCTGGTTGCGCGGGCTTGAGGCGCAAAATCAGTCGGCGCACCGACGTTACATTTATATCCACGGCACGCCCGAGGAAATCAACATTGGCAAACCGGTCAGCTTCGGATGCATTCGCATGCGCTCGCGCGATGTAGCAGAACTCTACAACATTGTAGGACGTGGCGCGGCCGTGGAAGTCATCGACCGGCCGACGCGGCGCATCTTGCGCGAACGCAGTTTGCTGACGGTCGAAAACGACGAAGCTCCGGCAGTTGACGACCCTTCACTGGGACTTTGATCCGGCAATGAACGAGCAGCCCGCCGCGGTCCGGGTGCTGCACGTTTCGGTGCGGCGGATAGTGGAGTTTTTGTTGCGCGCAGGCGACCTGCATTCAGGATTTGGATTTCGAAAAGCTTCCCGTGCGCTTGAGGGCGCGAACGCTCATCGCAGGCTGCAAAGCTCCCGGCCGCAGGGATACCTCCCTGAGCAATCTGTCTCAGCAACCTTTGATTATGAGGGCTGGCAATTGAAGGTGCGAGGGCGCATCGACGGCATCTACCCGTCGCCCCAATGCGAGATCATTGAGGAAATCAAATCCACCCAGGGCCCGTGGGAAGCAGACACGGCAGACCCGCTGCACCTTGCGCAGGCACGTGTCTACGCTGCGCTGCGACTTGCACAGGAACCCCGTGAGCTGACCCGCTGCAGGATCGTTTACTACGACCTCGAGAGCGAACAGGAAATTACTTTTGATCACCACGAAACCGCCGACAGTTGTCGCGAATTTTTCCAGAAGTTGCTGGCCGATTATGCTACATGGCTCGAGACACAGGTCCGATGGATCGAGCTCCGCGACCACCAGCTCCGGGAGGGCTCCATTCCCTACGGAGGGTTTCGTGGCGGTCAGCAAGCAATGGCTGGCACCGTGTATCGGGCGATCCGCCACGGACGCCGAAGTTTCATTGAGGCACCCACGGGCATTGGCAAGACGATGGGCGCGCTTTTCCCTGCCGCCAAGGCATTGGGGCACGGGGAGTGTGACCGGATTTTTTACGTTACCGCCCGCACCGTGGGCCGGTTTTCTGCGAGGGACGCGCTTGCGGAATTGTCAGCAAACGGGATGCCGCTTCGAGCCTCGATATTGGCGGCTAAAGAGCGCATTTGCTTTTGTGCAAGCGCGGGCAAAGGCTGCGACCTGGCCAATTGCGCTGTTTCTAAAGGTCATTACGATCGGGTCCTCGCCGCGCTGCGCGAGGTGCTTGAGGGTCCGCCAGTCTGGGATGAGCACCGGATTGCAGCGGTCGCACGGGAACATCAAGTCTGCCCGTTTGAACTCAGCCTTGATGCCTCGCAATGGGCCGATGTGGTTGTTTGCGATTACAATTATGTGTTCGATCCCCGTGCTCAGCTCAAACGGCACTTTGGCGAGGAGGCGGCGGGCGATACCCGCCATGTGCTTCTCTGCGATGAGGCACATCAATTGCCGGACCGCGCCCGCGAGATGTTTTCTGCGCTGCTGGATCCGGTGAAAATCGAGCAAGTGGCGGAGTTGGTGCGTCCGCTGTCGAGCCATCTTTACAGGCTTGCGACCACCATGGCGCTGAGTCTTGGGCAAAGCGCGGTTGGTGGGAATCTCCCGGACGAGGTCAAATCGGCTTGCGAAGAATTTCATGCATTTGCTGCTGAGTGGATGGCTGCTAACAACTCCGAGGA
>JBGTCP010000056.1:0-3909 GCA_041748815.1 Chthoniobacterales bacterium | reverse complement strand
CATTTGTTGATGATGGGCATTGGATTAGTGCTGACGGTTTTGATGCAATCGTCGAGTGCTGCGGTGGCGACTACTCTGACCGCACTGCATTCGGGTGCGATTGGTTTTGAGCAAGCGGCGTCGCTGGTGATTGGTGCTGCGATCGGGACGACGGTGACGGCCGGGCTGGCTTCGATCGGTGCGAGCACGGCAGCGAAACGCACCGCTCTGGCTCATGTGCTCTTCAACCTTTGCACGGGTCTGATCGCAGTGATTTTGTTGCCGCTGTTTCTGCGGGCGCTGGGATGGATGGAGTCGCGAGTGGGGTGGGGTGCGGATGCAACAGGACTGGCGGCGTTTCACACTGCGTTCATTGCGGTAGGGGTGTTGGTGTTTTTTCCAATCATCGGTCCTTTCAGCCGTATGATTGAGCGCATTTTGCCGGAGAAGGAGTCCCGGCTGGGTCGTCATCTGGATGCGGGACTTTTCACCGTTCCTGCGGTGGCGATGGAAGCAGCTCGCGAATGTCTGCGTAAATGCTCGATGGCACTTTTTCAGCAATTGCAGCTTCGGATTCAGGGAACTGCACCATCGCGTGCTGATGAACTCTTGATTGCGGAGATCGAGATGGCATTGCGACAAAGCTCGGAGTTTATTGCAAAGATCCCGGGCTTCGAGGGCGAGGCCGTGGGATCACATATGCGGCGGGATGCTTATCATGCAGTGGATCACTTGGCACAGCTTCTTCCGAGTGCCAAAGAGACCGTGAGTGAGCGGGGCGGCGTGCCACTGAGGGACGGCGTTGTGTTGTGTGCGCAAGCACTGAGCGGGGCTATCGGCTCGTTGACCCAACCGGGTGACGGGACGGTGGTAGCACAGCTGGCGGATGAGTCCACAAATCTTGCAGACTGGCGGAAGGCTGTCCGTCGGGACTTGCTGGAGGCGAAGGACTCGCAAGCCACAGATGCGGCATTGCAATCGCTGGATGACATTCGAAGTCTGGACCAGATTGCATATCACGCATGGAGAATCGCGCATTATCTTCGAAGAGATCCACTGCCGCAGGGCTGAAAAGGCTTTCGGTTTTGAGTTCCTGGACATAAAATCCGTTTAATCGATATGAGCCAACCTTTGCCATCAACCCCCGCGCCGCTGAGTGCGAAGACAGTGATTGGTTGGGCGGAGTATGTCTCGTTGCCGGATTTCTCGATTGAGAATCTGAAGGCGAAGGTGGACACGGGTGCCCGCACGAGTGCATTGCATGTGGAAAATCTCACGAAGCTCCCAGGTGGACGTGTGAGCTTCGAAGTCGTGCACGGGCGCCGCCGCAACCTGCAACGCACGCTGGTCGAGGCTCAAGCGCTTCGTTGGGCGAATGTGAAATCCAGCACGGGTGAGACGACAAAGCGTTGTTTCATCGGCACCCGTTTGCGGCTGGGCCCGGTGGAGAAGTGGATTGAAGTTTCACTGGTCTCACGCGAGAAAATGCTCTTCCGGATGCTCCTTGGCCGTAAAGCTCTCGAGGAGGATTTTCTGGTGAACGTGAGCAGCCGAGGAGTATTTGCAAAGCAGCGAGGGAACGCGTAAAGAAGGCTCAGTTTTTTATGAAAATCGCCATTCTCTCCCGCAACCTCGGAGCGTACAGCACACGCCGTTTGAAGCAGGCTGCAATTGACCGGGGCCACCGCACATTTGTGCTCAATACACTGCGTTTTTCGCTGGGGGTGGAGCAGGAAAAGCCGGCGTTGTATTACAAGGGAAAAGAGCTCTCACATTACGATGCGGTGATCCCGCGCATTGGTGCCTCGATCACATTATACGGGCTGGCGGTGCTGCGGCAATTTGAGCAAATGGGAGTTTTTAATTTGAACCCCGCTACTTCGATTGCGCGTTCGCGGGATAAGTTGCATGCGATGCAGATCCTGAGTCGTCATGACGTTGGGATGCCGGTCAGTGCATTTGTGCACCGGCGCGAGGATGTGTTACCGGCGATTCAGCGGGTGGGCGGGGCACCGGTTATTCTGAAACTTCTGGAAGGCACGCAAGGCGTGGGGGTCATTCTGGCCGAGACCGAAAAAGTGGCGCAGGCCATCATCGAAACTTTGCAAAGCACTAAACAACACGTGCTCATCCAGAAGTTTGTGAAGGAAAGCCGTGGCAGCGACATACGGGCGCTGGTCGTGGGAGACCGCGTGGTGGCTGCGATGCGGCGCACAGCATCGGGTGACGAATTCCGCAGTAATATTCACCGGGGAGGCAAGGCGCAGTCCGTCGAGCTGCCGCCCGATTTTGTCGCCACGGCAGTGCGCGCGGCGCAGATCATGGGATTGCGGGTGGCGGGTGTGGATATGTTGGAAGGCACGGATGGTCCGCAGATCATGGAGGTGAACTCGTCGCCGGGACTCGAAGGGATCGAGACGTCGACAGGAGTGGATGTTGCAGGGCAAATCATCGAGGATCTGGAGAATCGGGTTTTGTTTCCTGAAGTGGATCTGCGCCAGCGTTTGTCGCTCTCGGCAGGGCACGCAATTGCGGAGTTTGTGGTGCACGGCATGCCGCATGTGGCAGGCCGCAAGTTGCGCGATACGGATTTCCGCGAACGGAATATCCAGGTTCTGAGTATCACGCGCGGGGCAAAAAACATCCCAAATCCGCGCGGCGAAATTGAGGTATTGGAAGGGGATCGTTTACTTTGCTTCGGAGAGATGCGCGAGTTGCGGTCCATGATGCCGGAGCCAGCGAAGCGTCCACGCCGAGTGAAACCCCGCACTCAAGCATGACGGCAAACAAGGTTTCTACACCCCGCAAAAAACAATTGGTCATCGCTGGACAGCGCATCGCTCGCGGGCGCACATATGATTTGGAAATTGCGTATAGCGAAAATTTTGCGGGCGAGGAAATGTGTGTGCCGTTGCGTGTGATCGCAGCTCCGAAGCCAGGCCCGGTGGTTTTTCTAACCGCACTGGTGCACGGCGATGAGCTCAATGGACTCGGGATCATCCGCGAGCTGATCTATGATCGCGAGCTCATGCTGGACTGCGGGACGCTTGTGGCGGTGCCTGTGGTAAATCTCACGGGGCTGGAAAATCACAGCCGGTATTTGCCGGACCGGCGTGACTTGAACCGCTCATTTCCCGGTAGCGCAAAAGGCAGTATGTCGGCACGGTTGGCGGATGCCATTTTCCGGGGTGTCATTTCTAAATGTGACTACGGGATGGACTTTCACACCGCAGCCGTACGCCGCACCAATTACCCAAACATCCGGGCGGACCTGAATGACGCAAATGTCGCAGGGCTGGCGGAGGCATTCGGCTGTGAGTTAATCGTGCACAACAAGGGAGCTGAGGGATCGCTGCGCAGGATTGCCAGTGCGGCAGGGATTCCCACGATAGTGCTGGAAGCAGGTGAGGTCTGGAAAATCGAGCCTGCGATCATGGAGATCGGCGTGCGGGGTGTGCTCAACGTGCTCGCGCATCTCGGGATGATCAGTGCCAGGATACTCAAGCCTCCCTACCAGCTTAATATTCGCAGATCAGTGTGGGTCCGTGCTGAGCGCGGGGGTATTTTAAATTTCCATGTGCGGCCCGGAGGTTTCGTGCGGAAGGGTGACCCGTTGGCTACCAATCTCGGGATCCGGGGCCGCCACAAACGGACTGTGCTGCGTGCTCCGGCCGATGGGATTGTGTTGGGCATGACAACGATGCCTGCGGTGAAACCTGGCGAGCCAGTGGTTCATCTTGCCCTGCCTGCCCGGTCGCTGGATAGCTGCATCAAACGCATGGCCTCGCAGGATCCCGGCAGTCTGCACCGACGTCTGCGGAAGGATCTCGCCACAAATATCCGTATCTCCAAACCAGGGACTCCTGGTGACACCGCGCTGCCATACCGATTCAGCTGAAAAGACGTAGGCTGTGCGATTTTCCTTCACAG
>JBGTCP010000055.1:0-6870 GCA_041748815.1 Chthoniobacterales bacterium | reverse complement strand
GCCGGGACTGCGATCTGGAGATCGCACCTACTCAGCGGCATCTAAAGTCGCGCTCTGTGTAGCTGCGACATTCCTGTCGCAGTGGGGATGCGGGCCTGGACTGCGATCTGGAGATCGCACCTACTCGGTCGCATACAAAGTCGCAGAAATTTACTTCAGGAAATCGCTCTTTTCCTCGTCAAAGTCCACCGAATCCGGCTCCATGACCAGCCGGTGCCAATTATTGAATCCACATTTCGCCCCCATCCGCTGCTGAAGAATCCCCACCTTCAGACCATCCTGCCTGCCGTCACGCCGGCACTCCGCATTCCCGCATTCCGACGCGAACGCCTGGAGCTCACCGACGGCGATTTCCTGGATCTCGATTGGCTGGAAAATCAGCACCTGCGGCTCGCAGTTCTTTGCCACGGCCTGGAAGGCAGTTCCCACGATCCCGGCATGGTGCGTGTGGCAAGGGCCTTCGCCAGCGCGAATTGGGATGTGCTTTCCTGGAATTACCGCGGATGCTCGGGCGAGCCAAACCGCCTTGCCCGCTCCTACCACAGCGGAGCCACTAGCGATCTTCGCGAAGTGATAGCGCATGTCGGCCCCCGCCCCATCGCACTCATCGGATGCAGCCTTGGCGGCAATCTGGTTCTCAAATATCTCGGCGAATCCCCACCGCCCAACCACGTCATCGGAGCTGCCGCCATTTCCGCACCCATCGATCTCGCAGCGGCATCGGCAATGCTCGACCAAAATCCCCTTAACCGCCTTTACCTCAAACGCTTCATGATTGGCCTCGCGGCAAAGATCCGCATAAAAGCCCGCCAGTTCCCCACACAAGTCAGCCTCTCAGGACTCAAAGGCCTCCACGGCTTTGCCCATTTTGACGAACGCTATACAGCCACGCTCAACGGATTCACCGGCGCTCAAGACTACTGGGAACAATCCAGCTCGCGGCAATACCTGCCAGCCATTCAAACGCCCACGTTACTCCTCAATGCGCTCGACGATCCATTCCTCAGCCCGGAATGTTTTCCCTCACGCGACGCGAATCAAAATCCCCGGCTCTTCCTGGAATCCCCCCGGCACGGCGGCCACCTCGGCTTCATCCCCCGCTCAAGCCCTTACAACGGCTGGGCCGCCCGGCGGGCCATCGACTTTCTCTCCCCGCTCATCGGTCAAAAATAATTCACGATAATAAAAATAGTGCTGGCACAGCCGTGGATGCAGGGTTATATCGACGCCCCTTTTCCAATCATTTCCTCATGCCGAATTCTGAACCCAAACAAGTGCTGCGCATCGGACTTCCTTCCGGAAGTCTCGCCGATGCAACCATTGCGCTGTTTGCCAAAGCAGGATTCCACATCTCCACAAAAAGCCGCTCCTACAAACCCGCAGTGGATGACCCGGAGCTGGAAATCAGCCTGCTCCGCGCACAGGAAATCAGCCGCTACGTCGAGCATGGTTACATCGATGTGGGCATCACCGGACGCGACTGGGTCGAGGAAAACGGCTCCGATGTCCTCGCGCTTTGCGATCTTTCTTACAATAAAGCCACTGCACTCCCGGTGCGCTGGGTGCTCGTCGTGCCGGAAAATTCACCCATCCGCACTGTCCAGGACCTTGCCGGTAAACGCATCGCCACCGAGGCTGTTGGCATCACGAAACGTTTTCTCGAGCGCAATCAGGTTCAAGCCGAAGTGGAATTCAGCTGGGGTTCGACCGAAGTCAAAGTGCCCGATCTGGTCGACGCCATCGTGGACATCACAGAGACTGGTTCCTCGCTCCGCGCCAATAATCTCCGCATCGTCGAGACCTTGATGGAATCCTTTCCCCAGGTCATCGCTAACAAAGATGCCGCAGCCGATTCGTTCAAACGTGCAAAAATGGACCAGGTCATCCTGCTCCTCAAAGCCGCTCAAGAAGCCCGCTCCAAAGTCGGCCTCAAGATGAATATCGAAGAGAACAAATTGAAAAACCTTCTGGACTCCTTGCCCTCATTGAGGAATCCTACCATTTCCCAGCTGGCGCAATCCAACTGGATCGCGGTCGAGACCATCATTGACGAAAGTATCGTCCGCGAAATCATTCCAATGCTCAAGTCGCTTGGAGCCGAGGGAATTATAGAATATCCCCTCAACAAAGTAGTCTACTAACCGTATTATGGGTTCGCTCAAAAAAAGAAGAAAAACAAAAATCGCAAAGCACAAACGTCGCAAACGTATGAAGCTCAATCGCCACAAAAAGCGGTTGCGCTACAAATCGTAAGCACGTCGGCGAACCCGACCCGCTCTCCACGATCCGCCTCATTTCCACGAAATGAACGCGGGAGTTTGACGCCGCAATGGCGTTGGAGTACGTTCGTATCCGCATGAGATTTTACTCACTGGGGGTCGTTACGGCATTGATCGTCGCAATATTTGCGACGGCATCGCGCAATGCTGCCCACGCATCGGAGACCCACCCCCAGTCACGCACACCCGACGCACTCCACTACGAACCTCCCGCCGATGACCTCATACTCGACAGGGAGGCTGAGAGAGAGGCCGATGCCCTGAGCTATTTTGTGCAGGGCCTGCTCATTCAGGAAAGCGCTCAATCCGATGAAGCGCTCGCAGCGTTCCGCAAAACCCTCGACATTGATCCGGGATATACCGAACTCGCAGAAAGAGTAGCAGCTGAATATTTGCGCCGCGGTGATAAGACCACCGCAATCGATGTTCTGAAAGATGCGGCGTTGCATTCGAAAGACAGTGCCCGCCCGCATCTTTTTCTAGCAACCATTTACCTGCGCGATATGCAGCGGCCCGCCATCGCCCTCGATTACGCACAGAAAGCCCGATCCGTTGAACCCGAAAACCCGGAGGTGTATCAGGCACTTTACGAGATTCACCTGGCGACCGGCCAACCGGCAAAGGCCTTGGACGCCCTCAGCGGAGCACTCGATCTCGAGATTCCCGAGCCGGATTACTGGCTGCGCATTGGCGAGCTTCACACCACACTTCTTGTTCCGGAAGACGGAGAGGCAAAGCCGGAGGACATCCAGCGCATCAATGCGATCTACGAAAAAGCCATGCAGCTGGCAGGAGAAGAAGATCCCATCGTCCTGACTGTGGCAGCCGACTATTTCATTCACACCCGGCAAATCGCCAAGGCCATCCCGCTTTACCTCCGAGTGCTTGAGCTGGATCCTGCCGATGGCGACAATCTGATGTTGGCAGTCCGTGAGAAACTTGCCCGCAGTTTTCTTGTCACCGGACAACGTTCCGAGGCGATGCAGGTGCTCGAAGATATTATCAAGGCAGACCCCACCCGTCACGAGACTTACGAATTCCTCGCCCAACTTCAAGAGGAGGAAAAAAATTATCTCGCAGCGTTGGGGAACTACGAGCAAAGCCTTCTCCTCAACGCGTTTAATCCCTTCGTTTACTTCAAAGCAGGCGAACTCGCGCTCATGGTCCAGGAACCCGATCGCGCAGTCGCTACCCTGGAACAGGGCCGGAAATTGTTTCCCGATCTTCCTGCAATGACTTACAGCCTTGCAGTCGCTTACACTTATGCGGAACGGTATCCGCTCGCGCTGGCAATGTTTGAAAATGCCATGCGGGAATCCTCCTCCGGCGACGGCTCAGTCATCAACGCCGGCTTTTACTTTAATTACGCTTCCGCAGCCGAACAAGCTGGAGACTATAACCTTGCAGCAGAAATGTTTCAGCGCTCCATCAACCTCGACCCATCCAACGCGGCACCCGCCCTCAACTATCTCGCCTACATGTGGGCAGAGCGAGGCGAGCGTCTCGAGGAAGCGGAAGCCCTCGTCCTCAGAGCCCTCGAGGTGGAGCCAGACAGCGGGGCCTATCTCGACACCCTCGGCTGGATTCATTTCAAGCGAGGTGATTACGAAAAAGCCTTGCCCGAATTACTCCGTGCGGCCGGGAACATAGAAACTCCCGATCCGATCATCTTTGACCACATCGGCGATGCTTACGAAAAACTCGAAGATCTCATCAATGCCCGTAAATACTGGAAAATGGCTCTGGAACTCGCCCCCACAGACGAAGACATCCGGGAAAAACTCGAGAAAGAAGCACTCACCAGCTCCGTCGAAACACCCTGAGGGATTTTCGAATTACGATTCTCGATTTTCGATTGGGTGACAGCCAACCGGACCGCGACCGCCGTGACCCTACCTCCCACCGATGCTCTTATCCGAGTGGCGTCTTCAATCCTTCGAGCTTGGCGAGGTGATTGCACTTTTTGTCGTAGGAATAAAAAGTGTCGCACGACAATTCGATAGCCGCGCTGACGTGGAGTATGGCATACGTGCGAAACCCGTGTTTGGCGGAGTGGCGCAACGTGATTTCTTCAGCGGCCTCTTCCCAAGAGCCCATGTCGATAATGCCCCTTTCGTAGGGTCCCGAAGTGCGCCGGCAATCCATACGGAACCTGGCTTGCGCCACTTCCGCTGCCTCAGGAGTGATTACCCGGTTGCCAGATTGCTTACCGGCGAAAACAAAAAGCTCAATGGCATTGCGGACTTCCACCAGGTGCAGCCAGAGCACGGGGAGGCGTGATCCTTCGGACAAAAATCCTGCCGCTAAGGCAGATGCCTCGTCAGTCCATTCCGTCTCAATGTAGATCCGGCTGAAGAAGTTGGAATCGGCGTAGGGCTTCATTCTCCGGCGATGAGGCGATCCACATCGGCCACTTGCGATGTCGGTGCCTGTTTACGGGGCTGGCTGTTTCTCCATTTGCGATGATCCTCCAACCAGCGCTGTCCAAGTTCCTCATCCGGCAGAGAATCCTCACCTTCAGGAAGTGGGGTAATGAGAAATGCTTCCCCTGAACGTGCTCTCACTACGGCTCGACCTTCACGAAGCGAGCAGTCCAAAACTTTGCGCGGCGTGCGGTCAAGATCACGAATAGTGAATGTTTTCATGTCGGACAACATTGTCCGACATCTGGCTAATGTCAATTTTCAATTGAATAGATCCCCCGTGCCAGGAGAAGTTTTCAGTTTTTAGTTTTCAATGTTCAGGAAAGTACAATGCCTTCGGGTGGTGAAGCCAGGTCTGGAGACGGTGCAGTTGAGCTTGCGAAAACGATCAATCGGCTTAATATCTTCTCGTGCATTACGATGAATTCTTTGAGCAGCGTGAGGACATTTGTGCCGGACAACCCGTCATTCGGGGCACACGAGTCCCTGTGCGCACCATTTTGGCGAGCTTGGCTGGTGGCCATGATCCCGATGCCATCCACGAGGCATTTCCATCGGTATCCGTCGAAGCGATCAGAGCGGTCATCGCCTTTGCTGCCGCCTCGGCGGAAGAAGATCTCCCCGTTCCTCGCGCTCTCATCCCGGCGTGAGAATCAAACTGGACGAAAATCTGCCCGGCTCCATCGCGGTGCAGCTCAGAAGTCTCGGCCATGATGTTCATACTGTCGCCGATGAAGGGCTTTGTGGTCAGGCCGACCCTGTCATTCGTCAAGCCGCATTTGACGAAGGCAGGTTGCTTATCACTCAAGACCTGGATTTTTCGGACATACGGGATCTGTCGACGACCGGTCACCCGGGTATCCTTATTTTGAGACTGCGCAATCCAGGTCAGACCGAACTTGAGGCAAAAACTCTCCAACTCTTTAACGCGTTCCCCTGCGAAACCTGGATCGGGCATCTCGTCATCGCCACGGACACCAAAGTGCGCATCCGCTGAACGGTGACCAAAGTTATCTCGAATTGCGTTTTTCGATTTTTGGCGTCAGCTGCGCTTTGCGACCCGGGTGAGCTGAGAGGCCGGAATTTACTTTCACAAACCGCTGCATCCAGATTTTAACTCAAGGAAAGCCCCGCCAAGGCCTGCAGCGACATCCGAGGCAGCCAACGACTCCACCGATTGCACCCCACTCGCAACCTGCAACTCAGCCGCCCGGCCTGTGAGCCATGCGCCAAGACTGGCTGCATCAAACCTCGAATGTCCTTGCACCACCAATGCCCCGATCACTCCTGCAAGCACATCCCCCATCCCGCCACTGGCCATGCCGGAGTTGCCACTCGAATTATAACTTTCCCTCCCGCCCGGCCCGGCCACCAGCGTGCGCGGACCTTTTAACAATAACACCGCGTCATTTTCCTTCATAAAGCGCGCCGCCCATTCCGACCGGCTTTCGTTCTGCTTCCGCTCAAGCAACCGCTGCATTTCCCCCTCGTGCGGCGTCAGAACCCAATCCGCCGCGGAGCGTAGTGATTTATCGTTAGCGAGCAAATTCAGCCCGTCCGCATCAAGAACAAGGGGCGCTTTCCAGCCATGCAAAATTTCTTGTACCTCGGCATCCATGCCCCGCCCGATTCCTGGGCCCACAACGAGTGCATCCATGCGGCTTTCCAAGACCTGGCCTGCTTTAGACCACGGCACCACCATTACCTCCGGTGCCGATTTAACCGCCGCGATTTCATAAATCTCATCCGGGACCCAAAGTGTCACCAGACCCGCACCACCCCGCAAAGCTCCTTCCGAACACAGGACCGCGGCTCCCACAAAACCTTTGCTCCCAGCCACAATCCCCAACCGACCGCAATCCCCTTTGTGAGCACTGTGAGAACGTCGGATCAATAAAGGACGCAGGCTGGCAGGACACGCCAGAGTGACATCAGCTCCCTCGTCGACTTCCATTCCCAATTCCACCACCTGCAGCGATCCCACAAATTCCACCGCTGCATCCGCAATCAGCCCGCGTTTCGGAAGGCCGAGAGTTACGGTTAAATCTGCACACACGGTAGCCGGATCCACCTCACCGGTGTCTCCATTCAAGCCCGTTGGCAAATCAATCGCGCAAGTGACAGCACGATCGAGTAGGCGTTTGTGATTCATTGCCTTGCAACAGCTC
>JBGTCP010000054.1:0-9068 GCA_041748815.1 Chthoniobacterales bacterium | reverse complement strand
ATCGTTCAAAGCCTGATCGATGGTGGAGTTTCCCCTCAGTGGCAAAGCATCGCGCTCAATCTTGTATCCGCATTCCGAAGCCTCAGCCAACCTTGGCAAATCCGCAGCGAGACCGTCGCTGAGATCCATCATCGCATGAAGCGTGGTGTGATTGAACAGCCATCGTGATTCGGCTATACGTGGCATGAAATCAAGATGATGGGAATCAAGGGAATTGCCAAGCAAACCGGTGACGAAAAGAAGATCCCCCGGCCTGCCCCGTGATCGCGGGATCGCCTTGCCCGTGGCAACCTCACCGGTGAGCGCGATTGTGATAACCGCCGGGCCCGGGGTGGTCGCAGTTTCGCCTCCGACGATGGTTATCCCAAATTGGCCCGCACGCTCACTGATGCCTGCATAAAGCGCCTCGGTCCAATCGACATCCTGCCGGTCAGAAAGCGACAGCGTCACCAATGCCCATCTGGGATCGGCTGCCATGGCTGCAAAATCGCTGATGGCACGCGAGATTGCCTTGCGGCCGATTCGAACAGGATCTTCACCGCCCTCAAAGTGACGCCCCTCAATCACACTGTCCGACTTTAAGACAAGGTCATGGTCATGCGATGCACCCTGCTGGATCACCGCACAGTCGTCGCCAATACCAATAGACAGCTCGGGATGGTGTTTCGGAGCATTGCGGATGATCCGGGTGATGAATTCATTCTCCGTCATGAGGGCAGGGAATATTGCATGACGATGAGTTGGAATGCGTTAAAGAGCGCGTGCATCGTCATGGGAACCAACAGCGAACCGGTGGCTTCGTATGCCAGCACAAAAATCAGCGCGAGGAAAAACAGAACTCCCAAAGTAGGGATGTGCACATGGATCACCGCGAATAGCGCACTGCTGAAGAGCGCGGCAGGCCAGATGCCCGCGTACTTCCGCATCACACCATAAATGTAACCGCGAAATAAAATCTCCTCGGCAATGGGTGCGACGACCACAGCCATAAGGATGACACCAATGCGCGTGAAGGGATCGTTTTCCTGCAGAAAAAGGCTCACCACTTCCTGGGGCTCCATCTCTCCGCCGGCAATTCTGAGAGTGATCAAGCTGAGCAACAGTATTGCCGGATACCCGGCGAGTAGAAAGGTGGCACCCAGCAAGATGGATTTCCACGTCGCAAGACGCGACAGACCGAAGACCTGCGCGGGCAACTTTTGTCGCGCGATCAGCGTGAACAAAACGGCACCCACCAGCACCGCAAACAAAAGCGCTCCCAAGATCAGATCCGCCTTGCCGACCTCCACATCTTCAGCGGTAAATCCCTGATAAGTCAGGTAGCCGAACCAGGCGACCAGCAGGATGGATAAATAAACATCGGCTCCACCAAAAAAACTCGAGTCCACTTTGCCCCCCTCACGTCCGCTGCGGAAGATGCGTTCCAAGGTGGGCCAATAGAAGAGCAGGCCCATTCCTGTGAGGAAAATGAGCAAGCCCCATATGAGAGGAGGCACGTCCATTATTGGGCGTAAAATGCGGGCAACAGATAAATACGGCCCGATTCCAAACGGGGCAGTAGCCGCTCGGAAATATCGAACTCAATCCGAGTCTGCCGTGCCTCACCAAACATGCGGAACACGTTGCCAAACTGGAAGGGCACGACATAGCCGATCACCTGAGCATCCGGTGCACCGCTGAGATCGCGGGCCTTCTCGAAGGCGTCTTCGAGATAACCGAGACCATCTACGAGTCCGGCGGCCTCTGCATCCAGACCGGATATGATGCGACCGTCGGCCACACCAGTGCGCATCTCATCGGCAGACATGCTACGGGAATCGGCCACGATGCCGAGAAATTTTTCATACGACTGCATCACCATGTTCTGAACATATTCTCTCTCGTCCTCGCGCAGTTCGCGGGTGCCGCTCAGCATATCTTTGAACTCACCGCTTTTAAATACCACTGCTTCCAGTCCGATTTTTCCAAGCAGGTCACGGTAGTTCAAGGTTTGGATGATCACGCCAATACTCCCTGTGATGGTGGTCTCATTGGCCATGATGAACGAGCCGCCGCATGCCGCGTAGTAACCACCGCTTGCAGCCACGGAATTCATGTAAATAACCACCGGCTTCAAGTCGCGGGCTTTGCGCACCTCGTTGTAAATGACATCCGACGCAGTGAGTTCGCCGCCGGGGGAGTCGATTTTAACAACGATCGCTGTCACTTCACTGTCCTCAGCGGCACGGCGCATAGTGGCTTTGAAATCATCCACCATTGATCCTCCAAGACTGCCACTGATCGATCCCGAAATGACACCATCCAGGCTGACCAGCGCGATTTTCCCGGCTCCGCTGCCGGTTTCGACCACGGTCTCTGTGAGCCGGGATGCCATGTCACTGTGACCGCGGGATGAGGAGCCTACGCCTGCCGTCGCGCTTTTAGTCACAGTGAAGCTCACCAGAGCGACGTTCACCACCATGCTGATGCAGAGCAGTAAAAATAATGTAATGCCGATGCATCCGAGCTTTTTAGTTGTCATTCTGCGAGCACAGTGGCCAAGGAATCCGCAAAAAACAAGCTGGTTTGCAGAAATGTCCTACGTGCGGGTGTGATTGTAAGTGGGTGCAGATTATGAATTGAGTGTCTGCGAAACGCCAACGGCGTTTTATCTATCGGCCCATGGTTGCGAGGTACGAGCTACCATGGGTTACGATCCCGTTTGAGAACAACTCTGAAGGAGTTGCAGCTTGGCACTGAGGATTGAACACCGTTGGGGTTCATACGTATACGCTTTTCTACCCAGGGTAGCCGTTCCTTCGTCACGTCAACCCTGGGCTGTAAGATGAAACGCCGTTGGCGTTCACGGCACCAGTCTCAATCACACCCCCTACGTGCCGGGAGCGATCAAAGCGCGGTTCTTCCAGCAGTAAGCAAGCCCGGAGTAGAGTGTGAGCGCAACGGTGATGCCAAGAAGCAACGGGCTGAGAATTCCTTCGAGCACGTTGGTCACTGGAGGCGTAAGAACGAGGCCCCATTCACTCAAACTGCGGAGCAGGAGGAAAAATACAATCGTGATGATCTGCCATGCGGTTTTGTGTTTGCCGAGTTTTTCGGCAGGTAACACTTGGCCGCTACTGGCTGCAAGCAGGCGCAGTCCGGTGATCAGGAACTCCCGGCTGATGATTGTGATGGCGACCCAGCTTGGCACATCGTCGAGCGCTACAAGGCAGATAAACGCGGCGGCAGTGAGGATTTTATCCACAAGCGGATCCATGAGTTTGCCGAAATTGGTGATGAGATTGCGGCTGCGTGCAATGGCGCCGTCGAGATAATCTGTGATACTTGCTGCCACGAAGAGGAGCAGTCCGGCGGAGTAGCGATAGGGCCACGCCACCTCCATCGCCACCACCAACACCGCTGTCATGCCGAGACGCAGGACGGTGAGCTTATTCGGGAGATTCCAAACCTCTTCTCGTGCAGTAGGTGATGCCACATCGTTGGTTGTAAGGATGCATCGGGTAAAATGCAACCCGCACCTTTGGAGGTTTCGCGCTGCGCCTCGTCGAGTCGCACCGGATGAAACGAAAAGGTGTGCAAGGCGATTCCATTGCACGGGCGAAACCGCACTTCTTCGCTGACTCCAAAATCCCCCCCGTACCGTCAGACTGGCACCACGAGCCCTTCTGCTTCGGCGAGTTTTTTCTGATTCCCGTCGAAGGTGAGTAGTTGTTTCGCCTTCACAATGAGTGCCGTTGCTACGTGAAGAATATCAAAGCCGCGATGCCCTCCCGTTAGGGTGTGAGTGGCAGAAAGTCTTTTGGCTTCATTCACCACATCCGCAAGGTTGCAGACTTGGATTCGGAGCCTGCCGCTGGCACGGTCGGCCTCAAACTGTGCCCAGAACAAAGCCGCCTCGCCCGGTGCAATTCCTTTCCTAAACTCAGCGAAGCGGAGGGCGTTCCCCAACTCGAACTCGCTCAACGAAGTGAGAGTTAGGACACTTTTCTGCGACTTCACCCACGACAACGCATGGGGCGTGTGGGCATCGTTACCGTAGAGGGAAAAGAGAAAACTCGTATCGGCGCAAATTACCATTTCCCAGATGCTTCATGGATGATTTCCAGTGATTCTTGTGCTGACAGCACGCGGGAGCCGGACCGGTCCCGCTTCACTGCAGGGCTTTGAGACCAATCTACTTTTTGCGTGGATTGATCCTGCTCAGGGATGAGCCGGGCAATGGCCTTTCCCCTTTGCGTGATAATAATCTCTTCTCCAGCTCCTATCCAACTCAGGAGGTTGGTGTAGCGGTTTCTTAAATCTCGAACAGTGGCCGTTTTCATTATGCTACATTATTGGCGCACATGGAGCCACCGTCAAGTCCCTCATGCGTCCCCTACGGGACGCGGACGTATTCAACGCCGTAGTCCCGGCGATAAATCACCGGGCTACTATCGCATGTCCCTACGGGGAAATTTGTGGTGGCGGGTTTGTTGCAAAAACATCCAGCAACGCCACCTCGATGGCGAGATTTTCATTCACTGTGCGTTCCAAGTGATCGCGCAAGAGCTGGAGGCGCTCGATGCGGCGGGAAATTTCCGCAAGAGAGAATCCTTCCACACTGGAAAGTGTTGCGTCAGCGTGGTCTGGATAATCCAGCTGCGCATCCTCAAACTGCTGGCGCAATCCGTCGGCAAACCATGATGCGATATGCTCGATGAGGCGGGTGCGTTTTTGGATGAAACGCGATTCGCCCATTGCCTTAAAAGTGTCTTCGCGGCCGTCCAGCCATTTGTCGCTGCCAGTGCGTTGTTTATAATGAGACACCTCCGCTTTGAGGTCTGCCGCATTTTCGTCCTGAATGCTCTCGCGTTCCGCTGCCAGGATCGCAGCGAGGCGACCGGCAAGCACCAACGCGGGATGCACGCCGGATTGACCGGACGAGGTGATTTCAGTCAGCGCATCCAGCAAAGCCAGTTCCGATGGATCCAGCTCAGGGCGGGTGGGGGAGATGAGCTGCACGCGGATGCAGCGGGAAAGCACGGTCTCGAGCAGCATCTCGGGATACGGAGTGACGAGGATGAGGAGGGAATTTGCAGGCGGCTCTTCCAGAGTTTTGAGAAATGCATTGGCAGCTTGTGCCATGAGCCGGTCGGCGTCGAAAATGATTGCCACTTTGCGTCCGCTGCCCCCGGCTTTCATGCGCAGTGCCTGCTCAAGCTCGCGCACTTGATCGGTGGTGATGCGGCGCGATTTGGATTCCGGCTCTGCAACATGGATGTCGGGATTTTTCAGGGGATCTGCATCGTGGCCGTGGGTGACCATGCGGCAGACATCCAGCGCAAGCTCGCGTTTCCCCGAGCCAGTAGCTCCTGTGAGCAGGTAGGCGTGGCCCATGCGATCATTCGCGTGAGCGCGTTGGATGTAGCTGAGTGCGGTGTCTTTATTAAAGGCCATGGGAGCGAACAAGGGTGAGAATCTGCTTTGCGATATCGGCCGGTGGCTGATTCGCATCGACCACATGGATGCGATCCGGTTGGGATCGGGCCAGTTCCAAATACGCGTTTCGGACGGCTATGTAAAAGTCCATTGGCTCCTGCTCCATGCGGTCAAGTTCGCCTTCTGTGCACTCACGATCTGCGAGTCGAACCGCTGCTTCTTCGGGATGCAGATCGAGCACGATCGTGATGTCAGGCACGCAATCGCCGACCGCAAACTCGTTAATCGTCTGGACTGCAGTTGCGGGCACTTTGCGGGCGACGCCTTGATAGACCGTTGTGGAGTCCAGAAATCGATCCGAAAGAACAGTCGCACCGCGAGCCAGAGCAGGCCGGATCACTTCGCGCACCAACTGCGCCCGGCTTGCGGTGAAAAGCAGCAATTCTGTCTCGGGCGTAATCGCTGCGCCGTCCGGGGAAAATTGAAGCAAGTGGCGGATGGCTTCCCCGGCAGGTGTTCCACCGGGTTCACGGGTGAGTACTACTTCGCGGGCTTTTTCGACCAATGCTTCCTTGAGCAAGTGAATCTGAGTGGATTTTCCACACCCCTCGGTGCCTTCAAAACTAATAAAAAGTCCGCGTCCCATGAGTAATAATTGACCGAACCTTGGAGACTTCAGCCGTTTCAATCAAGTAGAAGCTCAAAAGAAGGAAGATCGAAGATCTCGAAGACCATTTGACGGCAGGGGTAATTTGCCGGAATAATTTGCCACTATGGCAAAATTCTATTGGCTGGTGAAACAGGAACCTGAAACCTATGCATGGTCGCAACTGGTTGAAGAGAAAAAAACGGATTGGACTGGCGTGCGGAATTTTCAAGCGCGTAACAACCTGCGCGATATGAAGGAGGGCGACGTCGTCTTGTATTACCACAGCGGCGGCGGCAAAGAGGTGGTGGGTATCGCCAAAGTAACCAAGCCCGCATTTCCCGATCCCACTGCGGAGGATGGGGATTGGTGTGCGGTGGAATTGACGCCCGTCAAACCATTCAAACGTCCGGTGACGTTGGCTGAGATTAAAAAAAATCCTGCACTCGCTGATGTGGCACTGGTGCGGCAGAGCCGCCTCTCGGTTATGCCACTGAGCAAGACGGACTTCGATGCAATCGTCGCGATGCAATAATGCCAACGCATGAATCAGCCGCTTGACATCAAATCGCTTCACAACGCCTACTCGGCCGGAACTCTTTCGCCGACTCAGCTGGTCACGATGGTGCATGATCGCATCGAAGCCTGTGGTAATGAAAAGATTTGGATTCACTGCATCCCGCGAGCCGCTGCGCTTGCCTTCGCAGCCACGTTGGAACAACGAAAAGCTGCCGGAGAACTATTGCCGCTCTATGGGATTCCGTTTGCGATCAAGGACAACATCGATCTTGCCGGAGTGCCCACCACAGCGGGCTGCCCGGAGTATGCTTTCACACCTGCCCAGTCCGCTCCGGTGGTTAAAAAGCTCATCGATGCTGGAGCCATTCCGATTGGCAAAACGAATCTGGATCAGTTTGCCACTGGCCTCGTCGGTGTGCGGTCACCGTATGGCGTGCCGCGAAATCCGCTGGCACCGGATCGCGTGCCGGGCGGCTCCAGCTCGGGCTCTGCGGTTGCGCTGTCAGAATCCCTCGTGACCTTTTCTCTTGGCACCGACACAGCAGGATCCGGACGCGTCCCGGCTATGTTCAACCGGCTTTGGGGAGTCAAGCCCAGCAAGGGGCGGCTGAGCACATCAGGCGTTGTACCAGCTTGCCGGACATTGGATTGTGTCTCCATCTTTGCATTTAATGCTGAGGACGCAATGGCAGTGCTCGCGGTGGCAGAGGGCTACGATCCCACCGATCCGTATTCGCAGAAAACCCTGGATCGCAGCGTGCCTCAGTCCCAAACGCTCGGTATTCCAAGTCCGGAGCAGCTGATGTTTTTTGGTGATGCCGGGTATGAGGAAGCATGGAAGGACGCACTGAAGGATTTGGAAACGCAAGGGTGGATTCTTAAAATCATCGACTTCGAACCATTTCTAAAAGCGGCACGATTGCTCTACGAAGGACCCTGGGTGTCCGAACGCTTCACCGCGCTGGAAAAATTCCTTACAGATAAACCCGAAGCATTTTTTCCGGCAACCAGAAGTATCCTATCCGGAGGAGCCGATCATTCCGCCCGGGACGTTTTTGCTGCCACGTATCGATTGGCAGAACTCCGCCGTGAGTCCGAAGCAATCTGGGAGGGGTTGGCAGCGATTGTGACTCCGACTGCTGGCGGATTTCCAACGCTCGCGGATTTGGAAGCCGATCCGATTGGGCCTAATTCGCAGCTTGGATATTACACCAACTTCATGAACCTCCTCGATTTGTGTGCGGTGGCTGCACCAGCTGGCTCAGGCCCCACCGGCCTTCCGTTTGGGCTCACTTGGATCGCACCAAGAGATACTGACCGTGCTCTGCTTCGAATTGCAGCACACGGACCAGATGCTGCCATGACTTCGGAATCGGAGACGCTACCGCTGGTGCTCTTCGGTGCTCACATGCGGGAACTTCCGCTCAATCCGCAGATAGTCACTCTTGGCGCAAAATTCATCGGCGAGGTGCAAACATCGGCGAAGTATAAGATGGTGCATCTCCCAGATCCAGCTCCTCAGCGTCCCGGAGTTCTGCGTGTCGCTTCGGGTGGTGTTTCCATCACCGGCGAGTTGTGGGAGTTTCCAAAAAATATACTCGGCCAATTTCTTTCAACGATCCGCCAGCCCCTGGGCTTGGGTGAGATTGAGCTGATCGACGGACGTCGCTGTCACGGATTTCTCTGCGAAGCTGCTGCTGCCGATGCTGCGGAGGATATCTCCAGCCACGGCGGGTGGCGTGCTTTCCTAGGCTACACCGCCGAACATCAAGTTTTGGGATTTTGATTCAGCGGCACCAATCGCTGCCGAGCCAGTAGCTGCGATCTCCAGATCGCAGGGATAGCAGGCTGGCAGCCCTTGCACGCCTGCAGCGGAATTGACGCAGCCAATTTTCACAAAAGTTAATGCGCGGCGGTGTAGTTGCTCGCAAATATCGCACCGCCGAGCAGCGTCTCTCCGTCATAAAGTGCAGCGATTTGTCCCGGTGAAATCGCACGCTGTGGCTCATCGAATGTGATGCGTGCAGCATCGTCGCCGACTCTTTCCCATATCGCAGGCACTGCCGGTGCGCGGTAGCGGGGTCGCACGAGAAGCTTCCTGGTCTCCGGCAACGGCTGATTCGTAAAGGATAGCGACCGGATTTCGCATTCCCTGGTGTAAAGCCCGTCTGTGTCAGGCGTGTCGAATCCGATGATCAGCGAATTGGTTTCAAAATCTTTACCCACCACCACATAAGCCCAGTCCTTCACCGGTGATGCCACACGAATCCCTTTGCGTTGGCCAAACGTGAAATGGTGCAACCCGCGATGCTCGCCCATCACCTTGCTATCCGTTGATAGAATGGGCCCCGGTTGGTCCGGCACGTAAGCATCGAGGAAGTCCGACATCTTCACTTGTCCGATGAAACAAATTCCCTGGCTGTCTTTTTTTGCGGCATTGATGAGATTCAGCTCATCGGCAATCCGCCGCACCTCGGGTTTGGGT